>JAFNVE010000031.1 GCA_017379955.1 Tidjanibacter sp.
ATCCAAGAAAACAATGTTTGGTTTCATTATTTTGGTATTTTATTCTATTTCAATTCGTTAATCAGGTCACGCACAACAACCGATGCACAGTGACAACCAAAGATGGCAGGCATATAGGATATTGTGCCGACATTGGATTTCTTGTTCTGCTCCTCGCAGATAATCATCGCACCTTCGCGCACGGGTTCAGGCGAGAATACCGCCCAAACGCCACTTCTAATACCCATTTTGTGCAGTCGCTTGCGCAACATATGAGCAAGAGGGCAGTGGTGCGACTTGCCGATATCCTTCACTTCTACAAGTTCGGGTTGGGTCTTTGCGCCTGCTCCCATTGCACTGACAACTCTCATATTTCTATCAAGCGCGGCCTTAATAAGGTTGGCTTTCGGAGAGAGAGTATCAATGCAATCTACCACATAATCAAATGGTGCCGAATCAAGCAAATCAAAAGTCTTTTGGTCTTTTATATAGTCATTTACAACCGTCAGCTCAACCAAAGGATTAATATCTCTGAGTCGCTCTGCCATTACCTCGGCCTTAGGCTTTCCGATAGTGCTGTTGAGTGCCAGGAGTTGGCGATTGAGGTTACTCTCGCTAACTGTGTCTGCATCTGCAATTGTCAGCTTGCCAATACCTGTCCTGACCAGCATTTCGGCAGCGTATGCTCCAACACCTCCTAACCCGACTACAAGGACATGTGCGGAGCGTAAGATGTTAATCTTCTCCTCGCCTAAAAGTAACTCTGTTCTCTCTTGCCAATTACTCATACTATATCTTTGATTCAAAAACTTTTATACAATTTTGGTTAATCTGTTGCTTTAACTCCTCCAAGGTAATATTTCGGAGCATTGCAACCTCGTCATAAACAGCCAAAACTCCCTCTTGACACTCATCACTCTCTAAGAAAATAGACGAAAGAGGAGTGCTCTTTATTATTTCCCGACAGCGTGAAGATTGTAGCGAACGAGGTCCGAAACTGAGATACCAACCCTGCCTGATTATCTCCTCTGCTTGTTCTGCTGAACCAATAAAAGAGTGGAAAATTGCAGTGTTAATAACTCTCTTTTTCAATAGACTTATCGTATCCGAAAGCGATTTGACGGAGTGAATTATTATCGGTAAATTCCGCTTCTTAGATATCTCTATATGTTCTTCAAATATAGACTTTTGTATCTCTTTATCTAAACCAATACTATAATCTAATCCACACTCGCCAATAGCTAAAATATTAGCACTGTTTAAGGTTGAAATCTGTTGTTGATAATCGACCTTTTCGATATCCCACGGATGTACTCCCGCCGAACAGATTTTGTCTGTCGGAAATGGCTCAAAACCCAACCTCACCGAATAGATATTTCTATCTTCGGAGTTGGGATTGTGGGTGTGAATATCGAATAAGTCTGTTGCCATTGCTATTTCTTGTTTCAAATCACAAATATAGCCAATTATTGCAAAATTCGGAATTGTTCAAATATGGGTGAAAAAATATTTAAAAAGGGTGTGAAAAAGATAACAAAAAAGGCTTATTTCTATGAAATAAATCCTATCTTTGTGCGAATTTTTGGAATTAGTTATAAGCAATTCTATAATACACAAATATTCAACTATTTACATTAATTAACTATGTCGAAAGTCATTAAATTGAAAAAAGGTCTCGACATCAAACTTGTCGGCGCTGCTGAGAAGACCGTGGTTGAAATGCCCGTTAAAGGTCTTTATGCATCGTGCCCGACCGACTATGAGGGTTGCACACCCAAGATTTTAGTCAAGGTTGGTGATGTTGTCAAGGCCGGTTCGCCTCTCTATTTCGACAAAAACCGCCCCGAGGTGATGTTCTGCTCGCCTGTTAGTGGTGTGGTTAATGCGATTAACAGAGGTGAGAAGCGTAAAGTCCTTTCGGTTGTAGTGGAGGCTGATGGCAAGCAGGAGAGCGAATCTTTAGCTACCGATTTGGCTGCACTCTCGCGTGAGGAACTTGTTAAAACACTGCTCGACAGTGGTTTGTGGTCGCTCTTCTTGCAGCGTCCTTATGGTGTAATTCCTTCGCCTGCGGTAGCACCCCGTGCTATTTTCGTATCGGCATTTGACAGCGCACCGCTGGCTGCTGATATGGCATTCGTTCTCGAGGGCGAGAAGGAGAATCTCCAGAAGGGTATCGAGGTACTCTCGAAACTGACTGACGGTAAGGTCTATGTAGGCTTGAAGTCGGGCGTTAAGAGTGTTTGCGAGGAGTTGCAGGGTGCAGAGAAGTTCTACTTCGATGGTCCTCACCCCGCAGGTAACGTAGGTGTTCAGATTCACCACATCGCTCCTATCTCGGCTGGCGAGGTTGTTTGGACTGTTAATGTTCAGGACTTGGCAATCATTGGTCGCCTCTTCCGTACCGGTGCTATGGATATGACTCGTACCGTGGCAGTTACCGGCTCGCAGATTGAGAAACCTCAGTATGTTAAGTGTGTTGCAGGTGCACCCGTTAATGCAGTAGTTGCTGCTGCCGGTGGTGTAAAGGCTCAGAAAGAGGGCGATAGTGTTCGTCTGATTGATGGCAATGTTCTGACCGGTACCAAGCGCAGTGCAGATGACTATTGCAGCATCAAGTGCAACCAGATTACCGCAATTCCTGAGGGTGACAAGTATGAGTTCCTTGGCTGGGCTATGCCTCGTCTGAATAAGTTTTCTGCTTCGCACAGCTACTTCTCGTGGCTCTGCCCCAAGAAGGAGTACGACTTGGATACCAACCTCAATGGTGGCGTTCGCGCATACGTTGTAACAGGTCTGTATGAGAAGTTGCTCCCTATGGATATCTATCCTATGTATCTGTTGAAGGCTATTCTGGCTCAGGATTTCGACAAGATGATTGGTTTGGGTATCTACGAGGTTGTAGAGGAGGATTTGGCACTCTGCGAGTTTGCTGATCCCTCGAAGACTGAGATTCAGACTATCCTCCGTGATGGTATTAACCTGATGATTAAAGAGATGTAGTATGAAAGCACTTAGAAATTTTGTTGATAAAATTAAGCCGGCTTTCTCCAAGGGAGGTAAGTTCTCGGCTCTTGGATCGACCTTCGAGGGCTTTGAGACCTTCTTGTTTGTGCCTAACACAGTTACCAAGAAGGGTTCGCATATTCGCGACTGCGTCGATTTGAAGCGTGTGATGATTGTAGTGGTTCTGGCTCTGCTTCCCGCTGCTATCTTCGGTATGTATAATGTTGGTTTGCAGCACTTCCGCGCATTTGGCGATTTGGCTGCTGCCGCTTCTATTTGGCAGTGCTTCTGGTTTGGTTTCTGGAAGGTACTTCCTATTATCGTAGTTTCCTATGTAACCGGTCTGGCAATTGAGTTTGCAATGGCGCAGATTCGTGGTGAGGAGATTAATGAGGGCTTCCTCGTCAGCGGTATGATTATTCCTCTGGTGATGCCCGTTGATATTCCTCTCTGGATTGTTGCTCTGGGTACTGCATTTGCTGTTGTTATTGGTAAGGAGGCCTTTGGTGGTACCGGTATGAACGTGTTCAACCCCGCCATCTTGGCTCGTGCATTTGTCTTCTTCGCTTATACCTCGCAGATCTCTGGCGATCAGGTATGGGTAGAGGGTCTTGTTAAGGGCGGTGCTCTCGACTCGTTCTCGGGTGCTACTCCTCTGACCCAGTTGGCTGATGGTCTTGCTCCCGCAGCATTGCAGTCGACTCCTATGGATTGGTTTATCGGTACTATCCCCGGTTCGATTGGTGAGACTTCGTTTGTAGCAATTATGATTGGTGCTGCTATCCTGCTCTTTACAGGCGTAGCAAGCTGGCGCACTATGCTCAGCGTATTTGCTGGTGGTTACCTGATGGGTTTGGTATTCAACCTCATCGGTGCTAACGACTATATGCTCTTGCCCGCACATCACCATCTCTTGCTTGGTGGTTTCGCATTCGGTGCTGTATTTATGGCTACCGACCCTGTTACCTCGGCTCAGACCAATTGCGGTAAGATTATCTACGGTTTGATGATTGGTGCACTTGCAGTGCTGATTCGTGTTGTCAACCCCGGTTATCCCGAGGGTATGATGCTCGCAATCCTCTTTATGAACGGTGTTGCTCCTCTGATTGACCACTATGTGGTAGAGGCTAATATCCGTCGCCGTAACAAACGTGTCAAATTAGTTAAATAGCAGAGGAGGAATAAGATATGAAATTCAAATGTAAAGTTTGCGGATACATCCACGAGGGCAATGCTGCTCCCGAGAAGTGTCCTGTATGTGGCGTAGATGCTTCGAACTTCGAGGCTATTGACGCTCCCGCTGCTCCTGCCAAGAAGGGTTTCCTCGGTGGTAAGAACAGCAACGCATATATCGTCTTCTACTCGACTGTAATGGTAGTTATCGTTGCAGCTCTGCTCGCATTTACCGCAATGTCGCTCAAAGAGCGTCAGGATGCAAACATCCTTGGCGAGAAGAAGACCGCTATTATGCAGTCGCTCGGTATTGAGGGTAACTATGACGATGTAGTTTCGGCCTATGTTGTAGATGCAAATGGTGATGTAATGTCGCAGTACAATGGTGACGATGCATTGCAGATGCTCTTCGATCTTCCTGGTGCTTATGCTGCTGGTACTCTCCCCGTATTCGAGAGCGCAGCTGATGGCCTTTATGTAATCCCCGTAACCGGTAAGGGTCTTTGGGATGAGATCTGGGGCTATGTTGCTTTGAAGAACGATATGAATACTATTAAAGGTGTAGTTTTCTCGCACGCTGGTGAGACTCCTGGTCTGGGTGCAGAGATTGCTACTCCCAAATTCTGGGCTATGTTCCCCGACAAGACTATCTTCGAGGGTGCAGAGTTTGTTGGTATCAATGTAGTTAAGGGTGGTGCAAAAGAGGGCGACAATCACGCTGTTGATGCACTGACCGGTGGTACCAAGACTTCGATTGGCTTGCAGAATATGATTAAGGATAGTATTGCTAAGTATGTGCCTTTCTTGCAGAAGGCTATGTCTAACAATTAATTTAGGTAGAAGACAATGAGTAATGAAGTAAAAGAGGCGTTGTTTTCGCCTAAGAATATGCAGTCGCTCACCAATCCTTTCAGCCGCAACAACCCCGTTATCGTTCAGATTCTGGGTATCTGCTCGGCACTCGCTGTAACAGTGCAGCTGAAACCTTCGGTGGTGATGGCTCTTTCAGTGACCGTTGTTACCGGTCTTTCGAACCTTATCTTGTCGCTTCTGCGTAAGGGTATTCCAGATCGTATCCGTATTATCGTACAGTTGGTTGTTATCGCTGCGTTGGTAATCTTGGTAGATCAGGTGCTCAAAGCATTTGTTTACGATGTAAGCAAGCAGCTCTCCGTATATGTTGGTCTGATTATTACCAACTGTATCGTGATGGGTCGCGTAGAGGCATTTGCACTCTCCAACAAACCCTGGCCCTCGTTGCTCGATGGTATCGGTAACGGTTTGGGTTATGGTATTATTCTGGTTATTATCGGCTTCGTTCGCGAGCTCTTTGGTTCGGGCACTCTCTGGGGTGTTCGCATCATCCCCGAGTCGTTCTACGAGGCTGGCTATGCAAACAACGGTCTGATGCTCTTCCCTCCGATGGCACTGATTCTGGTTGGTATCATCATCTGGGTACACCGTTCGAAAAACACTGATTTACAAGAAAAAGAGTAGCATTAGAGTATGGAAACATTGAACCTTTTTATCAAGTCGATTTTCGTCGATAATATGGTGTTCGCTTTCTTCTTCGGTATGTGTTCTTACATTGCCGTTTCGAAGAAGGTGAAGACAGCCAACGGTCTTGGCTTGGCAGTAATTTTTGTGCTCACAGCTACTGTGCCTATCAACTTCCTGATCAACAAGTATATTCTTAGCCCCGGTGCTTTGAGTTGGATTAGCGATAGTTTTGCAGGTGTAGATTTGAGTTTTTTGAGTTACATCCTCTTTATTGCCGTTATTGCAGCATTTGTGCAGTTGGTTGAGATGGTGGTGGAAAAGTTTGCCCCCGCACTTTACAACCAGCTCGGTATCTTCCTCCCTCTGATTGCCGTTAACTGTGCAATTATGGGTGCTTCTCTCTTTATGCAGCAGAACAACTATCCCAATGCGGGTGTTGCTACTGTTTATGGTCTGGGTTCTGGTATTGGTTGGTGGTTGGCAATCGTTATTATGGCTGCTATCCGCGAGAAGGTGACCTACTCGAATGTGCCCAAGGCGCTGAAAGGTCCCGGTATCGCCTTTATCATCACCGGTCTGCTCGGTATGTCGTTTATGATCTTCTCCGGTATTCAGTTGTAATAGTGGAGAGTAGAGTTAAAATGTAAAGAGAGAAACAAGTTATGAGTTCTACAATTATTTTAGCAATAGTAGCCGTAGTGGTTGTTACTCTGCTCTTGGTTGCCCTTCTGTTGGTTGCTAAGGCAAAGTTGACAAGCAGTGGTGCGGTGAAGATTGATATCAACGGTGGTGACACCGTTTTGGAGGTAGAGTCGGGCAACTCGTTGCTCACCACTCTTGCCTCGCAGGGTATCCACCTTCCTTCGGCTTGTGGTGGTCAGGGTTCGTGCGGTATGTGTAAGGTACAGGTGCTGAGCGGTGGTGGCGAGATTCTGCCCACCGAGGTTGGCTTCTTTACCCGCAAGCAGCAGAAAGACCATTGGCGTCTGGGTTGCCAGGTGAAGGTTAAGGAGGATATGGCCGTTAAGATTCCCGAGTCGGTTATGGGTATCAAGGAGTATGAGTGTACCGTTATCAGCAACAAGAACGTGGCTACCTTCATCAAGGAGTTCATCGTGCAGTTGCCCGAGGGTGCTCATATGGACTTTATCCCTGGCTCGTATGCTCAGATTAAGATTCCTAAGTTTGAGATTGACTACGATAAGGATATCGATAAGGCATCGATTGGCGATGAGTATCTGCCCGCTTGGAACAACTTCAAGATGTTTGACTTGAAGTGCGTGAACAAGGAGGATACCGTTCGTGCATACTCGATGGCTAACTATCCTGCTGAGGGTGACCGCTTTATGTTGACCGTTCGTATCGCTACTCCTCCCTTCAAGGCTGATCGCAGTGGCTTTATGGATGTTAACCCCGGTATCGCATCGTCGTATATCTTTACTTTGAAGCCCGGCGACAAGGTTATCATGAGTGGTCCTTATGGCGACTTCCACCCTCACTTCGACTCGAAGCGTGAGATGATTTGGGTAGGTGGTGGTGCCGGTATGGCTCCTCTGCGTGCTCAGATTATGCATATGACCAAGACCTTGAAGACCACCGACCGTGAGATGCACTACTTCTATGGTGCTCGTGCACTGAATGAGGTGTTCTACTTGCAGGACTTCCTCGGTTTGGAGAAGGACTTCCCCAACTTCCACTTCCACTTGGCTCTGGACCGTCCCGATCCCGCAGCCGATGCAGCAGGCGTGAAGTATACCGCAGGTTTTGTTCACAATGTTATGTATGAGACCTATCTGAAGGACCACGAGGAGCCTGAGGATGTAGAGTACTACATGTGCGGTCCTGGCCCTATGTCGAAGGCCGTAGTTGGTATGCTCGATAGCCTTGGCGTTCCCGCTGAGAATATCATGTACGATAACTTTGGCGGTTAGTCTGCCGAGGTTTGATAGAGAAGAGTGCGATGCAGTGATGTGTCGCACTCTTTTTTTGCGATTGTGGCAGAAAGTTCTATCTTTGTTGTGGGTTATATATAATAATAGGTATATGGATATTGCTTCTTTTATTGGGTCGGTGGCTGCTGTTGCTATGGTGCTTGGCTATTTGCCCCAGACCGTACAAACTCTGCGCACTCGCTCTACAGATGATATTTCGCTCGGCTCGTTTTTGCTGATGGCACTTGGCGCCTCTATGTTTATGGTTCAGGGCTTCCTCACGGGTAACTTACCACTCGCTATTGCCAATCTGTGTACTACCACTATGAGTTCGATTATATTTGGTATCAAACTCCACAACGACCTGCGTAAACGCCGCGAGGGTAGATAGAGTGGGGTAGTGCCGTTGCTCGAATTACTCATTTATGGGTAAAAAGTGAGTGGGGGAGTGAAAATTATTCCGAAAATATGGTTGTTAATTAAATAATTTGTTAAATTTGTATCACAAACAACTAAAACCAAAAAGAAATGGCAAAATTAAGAACTCTGAAAAAGGATATTGACTACCTGGTAAACGAGGTGGCATACGATTGCTATTTGGCACTCTATTTCAATCCCGACAAGTATTCCGAGATTGTAGCAATTATGGAGGAGGCAGTTGATTTGAGAAACAACCTCTTCGAGTTGGCAAACAATCCCGCTGACAAGCATAACGCATCGTTGGTACGCAAGCACTACGCATTTGTTCACCAGCAGATGTTCGAGAAGATTGACGACCTCTTCGTTAAGTTGAGCGAGGCTACCAAGATTGGCAAATAGTTTTTCGGACTACAACAATTCCCTAACGGGCAGAACTTTCGATGTTCTGCCCGTTGTTTTTTGTAAATACTTTTCTAACTTTGTGGCAACATATTGATTTTACGCGGAAAGTGTAAGTTTATTCTCTCTGAACGAACGTAGGAAATTCAAACAGTAAAGAGAATGAGCAAACATCTTCCTGCGTCATACCCTTGCGGTATGGCGTGGGCTGTTGCTTATTTTATTTACGAAGGTTCCTACGCCTGTTCAGGTAAGATAATGCTTTCAGCACCACGCTTTCTTTTTTTATTATACCGCTACTGAGGTGTTGGGTAGCCCAAACAATGCCCTATTATGAAACGTTTACTAACTTGTGTCGCACTAATTACTATAATGGTGGGGTGCAAAGAACCATTACCCGAAGAGCCTATCATTCCCGATGGTAAGTTGCCTATTAATTTGTCGCTGAGTACCACTCGCGCTAATGATAGCTCCTACGAGGCGGGCGACCAAATCGGCCTCTATGTGGCGAATTATGCCGACGGCGCTGCAACTCAGCTCGCTAATTCGGGTAATCACGTTAACAATATGCAGTTCACCCTGAACGATAATAGTTGGACCCCCGCAACCAAGATATATTGGAAAGACAAATCGACCCGTGCTGATTTCTACGCCTATTATCCCTATCAGAGCACTGTTGCCGATGTTACTGCTATGCCCGTAAGTGTTCAGGCTGACCAAAGCAGTGAGGATAACTATTGGGCAAGTGACCTGCTTTGGGGTAAAACCTCGGGTGTTGCACCTACCGAGTCGGTGGTGAATATCGCTACCAGCCACGCACTGAGTAATCTGCTGATTTATGTTGAGCCGGGCTATGGCTTTACCGCTGAGAGCCTTGATGCGGCAAATGTGAGCGTTGAGATTAATAATGTCAAGACCGCCGGCACACTTAATCTCATCAATGGAGTTGTGACAGCTTCGGGCGAGTCGGGCACTATCACACCTTGGAATACAGGCGAGTACTATCGTGCCCTTGTTGTTCCTCAAACCGTTGCCGAAGAAACCACTCTGATTACCGTGACGGTAGATGGCAAAGCCCACACCATTAAACGTAGTTTTACCTTTGTGGCGAATACTCAGCATAAGTTTGTAGTGCGTATTGAGAAAGACTTTGAAACCAAAGTCACCCTCAGCATCAACCCTTGGAATCAAGACCCCAACATTAATGGTGATATTGCCATGCCCAATAATGAGATTTGGTATACATCGACCACTGGGAATATAATAGGATTTATGCCTGA
>JAFNVE010000032.1 GCA_017379955.1 Tidjanibacter sp.
ATGCCTGCATAGCCGCTACCATATCTGTCGCCTTCTCGCCAACGCCATTTACAAGCTGATCGTAGGCCATCTTAACACGCTCCCAGCGCTTATCACGGTCCATGGCATAGTAGCGACCGATGATAGAGGCAATCTTACCAGTCGACTGAGCCATGTGCTTCTCCAAGGCCTCGATAAAGCCCTTTCCGCTGCGGGGGTCTGTATCACGACCATCCATAAAGCAGTGAACAAACGAGCGGTCAGCAACACCAAACTCCTTTGCCAGGTCGCAGAACTTGAAGAGGTGGTCGAGCGACGAGTGAACACCACCATCCGAAACCAGACCCATAAAGTGAACCTTCTTACCATTTGCAGCAGCATACTCAAATGCAGCCTTAACCTCTGCATTATCCTTAATCGAGCCGTCACGGCAAGCACGGTTAATCTTTACCAAGTCCTGATATACAACACGACCTGCACCAATATTGAGGTGACCTACCTCCGAGTTACCCATCTGACCCTCGGGCAGACCAACATTTTCGCCATCGGTACGCAACTCAGCGTGAGGATATTTCTCAGTGAGTGCGTTAATATAATCGGGCTGAGCAGAGTAGATAACATCACCCTTGGTGTGGTTACCATTGCCCCAGCCATCAAGAATCATCAATAATACTTTCTGTGCCATTTTCTCTCTGTTATTTTATTATTTACTCAATTTCTCTTTAACCATACCGGCAGCCACTGCGAGTGCCTTATCCATACCGTCGGGGTTCTTACCGCCCGCAGTTGCGAAGAAGGGCTGACCACCGCCACCACCATTAATCTCCTTGGCAGCAGCACGCACAATCTCACCTGCATTTACGCCACGAGCAACAATCTCGTCACCCAGAGCAACACACAAGGTTGCCTTGTCGCCATCCTTAACACCGATAATCAACACCACATTGGGCACCTCAGCCTTCAAGGGGAAGACCAAATCGCGCAAGAGTGCCGAGGGAGCCTTAACCTCCTTAACATAGAGGATTGCACCGTTGTCAGTGGGGATATCATTAATATTCTTCTTGATATTCTCCATCACCGATGCGAGCTGCTCTCGACGGAAACCGTCAATCTGATGACGCAACTCAGCATTTTCGTCAATCATCTTCTTCACAGCCTGTGCCACAGCAGGAGTGTGGAACGCAGCCTGTACCTCACGCATAGTATCCTCCACAGCGTATGCCATCTCCTCAGCCTTCTCACCGGTCACAGCCTCGATACGACGAACACCTGCCGAGATAGCCGACTCACTAACGATTTTGAAGATACCGATATTGCCTGTTGCCGAAGCGTGGGTACCACCACACAACTCAACCGACTCACCAAAGCGGATAACACGCACCTTGTCGCCATACTTCTCACCGAAGAGCATCATAGCACCGAGTTTGCTTGCCTCCTCAATAGGACACTCACGAGTCTCCTGCAAGGGGAAGTTTGCGCGGATATGCTTGTTTACGAGTTTCTCCACCTGACGCAACTCCTCATCAGTTACCTTCTGGAAGTGCGAGAAGTCGAAGCGGAGAGTCTTATCGGTAACGAGCGAACCCTTCTGCTCAACGTGAGTGCCGAGCACCGAGCGCAGTGCCTCGTGGAGGAGGTGGGTTGCAGTGTGGTTGTTAGCCGAGCAGATGCGCTTTGCCTCGTTAACCACAGCACGGAACTCTACCGATGCATCCTCAGGAAGAGTGGTAGCGATGTGGATAGGCAGACCGTTCTCCTTCTGAGTATCGATAATATCAATCTTCACGCCATCAGCCTCCAAGTAGCCCGAGTCACCTGCCTGACCACCCGAATTGCCGTAGAAGGGAGTGGTGTCGAGTACGATATGGTAGAGGCTCTTGCCCTTGGTAGTTACCTTACGATATTTAGCGATATGTACATTTGCAGTGAGAGTGTCGTAACCGACAAACTCACTCGACTGCTGCTCGCGGAGCACTACCCAGTCGTCAGTATCGACAGCAGCCGCATTGCGCGAACGCTCCTTCTGAGCCTGCAACTCCTTATCGAAAGCAGCCAAATCCACACCCAGACCATTTTCGCGAGCAATAAGCTCGGTAAGGTCGATGGGGAAACCGTAGGTATCATAGAGTTGGAAAGCATCCTTACCGCTAATCTCGCTCTGACCGTCCTTCTTCGAGCGTGCAATCACATTGTCGAGCAGGTTGATACCTGTTGCCAGAGTGCGCAAAAAGGCGTTCTCCTCCTCACGGATAACACTCTTAACAAGCTCCTTCTGCGAAACAATCTCAGGAAAGTAGGGACCCATCTGCTCCGAAAGAGTATCTACCAGGCAGCAGATAAAAGGCTCGTTAAAGCCGAGGTAGGTGTAACCATAGCGAACAGCACGGCGCAGGATTCGGCGGATAACATAGCCTGCCTTTACGTTGCTGGGCAACTGACCATCAGCAATCGAGAAGGAGATAGCGCGGAGGTGGTCAGCGATAACGCGCATTGCCACATCTGCCTTCTGATCCTCGCCATACTTCTTACCCGACATCTCAGCAATGCGAGCAATGATGGGCTGGAATACGTCGGTATCGTAGTTACTCTGCTTGCCCTGCAAGACCATACACAGACGCTCGAAACCCATACCGGTATCGACGTGATTGTGGGCCAGAGGCTCGAGCGAGCCGTTAGCCTTGCGGTTGAACTGCATAAATACAAGGTTCCAAATCTCGATTACCAGGTGGTGACCCATATTCACCATCTCGCGGCCATCCTTCTCTGCACGCTCTGCATCACTACGGAGGTCGAAGTGAATCTCGCTACAAGGACCGCAGGGACCGGTATCACCCATCTCCCAGAAGTTGTCGTGCTTGTTGCCGAGGATGATATGGCTCTCGGGGAGGTAACGCTTCCAGAGGTCGTATGCCTCCTGGTCCATAGGAACATTATCCTCATCGCTACCCTCAAATACGGTTGCGTAGAGGCGGTCTTTATCCATACCGTAAACGCCGGTGAGGAGTTCCCACGCAAAGTCGATAGCATCTTTCTTGAAATAGTCGCCAAACGACCAGTTACCGAGCATCTCGAACATTGTGTGGTGATAGGTGTCGTGTCCTACCTCCTCCAAGTCGTTGTGCTTACCCGACACGCGCAGACACTTCTGAGTATCGGCAGCGCGAGGGAACTTAACAGGTGCATTTCCAAGGAAAATATCCTTGAACTGGTTCATACCTGCATTGGTAAACATAAGCGTTGGGTCGTTCTTGACAACCATAGGAGCCGAAGGTACAACAGTGTGGCCCTTCGATGCGAAAAACTCTAAGAATTTCTCTCTGATTTCACTTGATTTCATTTCTCTTAAAACTCTATATTATTTTATCTATTTTCTTCGTTTGTCTAATGAACTTGCAAATTTACACAATTTACTCTAATTTTGTCCGAACAGAGCGAGAGTTTTTAATCAAATGGCGAAAAAAATCTATAAATACGACCCCGAGAAGGCACTTTATGTCCTCCAACGCGAACCTGTGAGGGTGAGGGCCTATCGTCATACGCGCAGTGCGCTTTGGGGTTTTATCTTCGCCTCTACTCTTATCTTCTTCTATTCGAGCACCTATTACACTCCCAAGATGCAGCGCATTATGCGCGAAACAGACTATCTTATAGAGCAATACGCTCTGCTCGATGGTGCTATCGAGGCTACCCATGCCACACTTGACGAACTGCACCACCGCGACAACAGAGTATATCGTTCGCTCTTTGCTGCCGACACCGTGGCAATCGAGGGTGTCTATACCGATTACTCCGACCAATACTATCGCTTCGGCGAGGAGTTCCCATACAGCGATATGGTTGCCTCATCGTGGCGAGAACTCGACCGCGCAGGTCGTATGCTCTATCGTCAGAGTGTTTCGCTTGACGAATTGCAAGTGATGTCGAAAGATAAGGAGAAGATGGCTGCAGCAATTCCCGCAATCTGGCCTATCCCCAAGAGTGCTTTGAAGAGTGGTATCGGTGCTTACGGTCGCCGCCTCCACCCCATATATAAACGCTATATCGACCACAAGGGCATAGATATGTCAGCCAATACCGGCACACCTATCTATGCTACCGGCAATGGCACTATCGAGATGACAGATATCGGTCGTCGTCGCTCGGGATATGGTCAGCAGGTGCTTATCGACCACGGCTTTGGTTATCAGACCCGCTATGCCCACCTGAGCAAGATTCTTGTTGAGGAGGGTCAGCAGGTTGTGCGTGGCGAGGTGATTGGCGAGGTAGGCAACACAGGTGGCTCGACAGGCCCTCACCTCCACTACGAGGTACTCTATATGAAGCGCAATGTTGACCCCATCAACTACTTCCGCAGGGATATGGATGAGGCTGAGTTGGAGCGCATTATCGAGCAGGCAGTAACCACTACATTTGAGAGATTGGAGAACAACGAATAGAGTATGAAACGCTACTATAAATACCCACCAAAACAGTCGCCTCGTCGCGAACGTCGCAGAGCAGTGCTCAGCGTGCTGACCACCATTGCCTGGTGGGCTGTGGGTACCGTTGCGCTCTACTTTATCCTCTCGCTCATCTGGGACACTCCGCGCGAATATGCTGCCAAACAACACAATAAAGAGTTGAAGGAGCAGTATGAGCTACTAACCGCCCGACTGGATACACTCGATGTGGTGCTCGGCAATGTTGTGGAGAGAGACCAAAATGTGTTCAGGATGTTGTTCGAATCGGAGCCATACTCCAATGGCGAGGAGTTGCAGGAGGTGCAGTGGGATGCATACAATACGATGAACACCGCCACACCTAATGCGTTATATGCCACTATGCGCCGCAACACAATCGAGTATGAGAACTCGCAAAAGCAGTATGAGAACAAACTCACAGCTCTCCAAGAGCGCATGAACGCTATGGGCGATAGTTTGAATTATATTCCTGCTATTCAGCCCATTGTAAACAGAGAACTCACTCTGCTTACTGCCTCTTATGGTATGCGCATTCACCCCTTCTACAAGAGTCTTTCATCGCATCAAGGTGTAGACTACACCGTTCCCGAGGGTACTCGCGTGTTTGCTACGGCAGACGGCACGGTTAAGGAGGTGCAGCAGCGCAAAACCTCGTCGGGTATGACGGTGGTGATTAACCACGGCAACGGCTACGAGACCTCTTATAATCACCTGAGCAAGATTAATGTTAGTCGTGGCCAAAGAGTACGCCGTGGCGATATTATTGCTCTGACAGGCAATAGCGGTCTGTCGCTTGCTCCTCACCTCCACTACGAGGTGCGCTATAACGGCATGCGCGTCAATCCCGTTCACTACTTTTTTATGGAGTTGGGCGTTGACGAATACCAACGCATCCTCGAAATCGCCCGCAGCGGTATGCAGTCGTTCGACTAAGATTTTCACACAACAATATACAATAACAAATGCCGAGCAATTTCACTCGGCATTTAGTGTAGTAAAAACTTAGGGAATAAAGGTAATACCTATTTCGCAGCAAGCGTAACTCAGTCCTATCTCGCCCGACTCCCAACGGCTCTGCTTATCCATTGGATAACGGTGAGAGCCATATCGACTCTCCACCGCTACACACCCTTCCTCGGGATAGACTCTAATATAGATAGACTCAACGTACTCCCAATAGGAGTTGGGGAATAAACGCACAACATTGACACCCTTTTCCAAATCCTCCTGCGAAACAGTGTAGGTATCACCAGAATAGTGGCGGTCGGCACGGGTAGTGAGAGATACTTTTACAGTCATAATACAAAACAACTAATCACAGATTATTCAGCAAAATTGCGCACCTTTGATTTCTCGCCGGCAGGCACAATCTCATCTGGCAGCAGTGGTGCAAATATTGTCATTTCCGTAGACTCACGACCATCGATATCTACAGCTGTATCCATCAGATTGAGCAAAAATGCTTGGTTATACATTATACATTGATACATATCATCCACCACTGCACCAATCATCTTCAAGAGATCATTACACTCTTTCAACACCTTGGTATACGATATAGCACCCAATCCCAACTCCAACAGACCTGCCGTGGCACCTATCTGCTGGATAGTGAGGGAGGTGACACTCTCCTTCATAGCCGCCACCGCTTTGACATAGTATTCATACTCTCCCAGCGTGTAGGGGATTCGTAGGTCGTTATGTACGCCCGTGCTCGTGGTCATATTACTGATAAGTTTCACAGCCTTGCATATCTGCTTAGCCTCAGTTTCGAGGTAGTAGGTATGGATAGTGTACCAGGGAGCCTCATCCTTGATAGCCTTGGTAGCCTTTGTGTAGAGATTATCTATACCTTGCACGTAGTCGTCGATAGCCTTTACACCACACTTCCTGGGTTTCACCCACCCCTCGGGCAGGGTAAGTTCGGTCCAACGAGGCACAGTCACAACAGCAGTTGAGGGTCGTATATCCTCAGGAACGACAAGGTCGGTCTTTGCCTTCGACACCTTGATATCGTGGAATACGTAGGCTGCTGAAGTACCCTCCGTATTAGCAAGCCAGAACATCAACTGCTCGCAACCGTTGATTGGCACGGTGACTGTCTGTGGTTCCATACCCTCAAAGACTGCAAGTTCAGCCACAACAATATGATCTGCACCAATAAGCAGTTTCTCCTTGCGCTCGCTGATATCGGGTTGATATGTGTCTGTTCCGAAGAACTGCATATCGCCCTCAGTGCGCAAACACTCAACCGTAAAGGTCACACTATTATACTCTCCGTAGGTGTTAAATGCGGCACACGAGTTCTCCACAGCCTCACCACCTGCCGCCAACATCATCAAGCCCGCAACACTCATCAGCGAAGTGCCGACAACAGCACCACCAATCTGTACACCGATAGGCACAAATGCAGCACCCACAGCCGCAGCACCTATCACACCGGCACCAACAGTCTCCGACCCAGAGAGCACACCGTGGTCGAGCGAGAAATGGGTACTGGTTTGCAGTACAAAACCCTTATAAATTCGGCTATTGTCATAGCGGGTGAAATAATCCTTTTTCGACTTACCATCGACAAATGCACCATCCTTTGAGGAACTGATATAGTGGAGGTAAGGTGCTCCGAGGTCGATAAGGTCAACCTCGTCGGGACACTCCGGTACAGGATGCACAAAGAGGTCTTGCTCGACAGGCTCACCACGATAGACCACAAGGTCTGCCACGCCGTATGCTGCAACATCCATTGAGCCTTGTCCCTGACTCTCAAATTTCAGTTTGCGACACTTATTGATAGGAAGCACAAAGATCTGATTAGGGAAGGTGGGATTTAGAGGCACCTCCAAAAGCAGTTCATCATCAGCATATATACTCAGCTGGTCGTTATTCATAACCCAACTCTTGCTCACATAACCGACCGTGAAGCTGATAAAATCAAACTCATTGCCGAGGTCGAAGATAGCGTGTGAGTGTACATCGTCACTCAAAAAACCGGCTGTATTATATAGTATAAAACCCTCATTAAACTTCACGCCACCCATCGAGAAGGTGATATAGTCTGACGTTCCATCGTAGAGCTGATTCTGCACATTGCCTCTGAGTGAGTATGGCGGAATATTACTAATCAGTTTGGCAACATCGGGCAACTCTTTCAGACGAGGATCGGGAGCACCTTCTGTCTCAGTTGCCACCACAGCAGGTGCCTCACCCTTCGGATAAACCCACGCATCGACAATACCTGCACCTTGACTGCCGTGGGCTTGTTCGCTGGCAAAGGTAAGTTTCCGAACTCCCGCAATATCCAATGTCACCTGTCGAGTAATATGGTCTTGTTCTATCTCATATTCATAGAGAATCTCATCGTCGCCCAACACAGTTATCCACCCACGACCATTTGCCGCATCGTCAGTCACCAGCGGACCGACAGTAAATTGCAGTGTTTCGTATTCGCCATAGAGATTGAGGTGTGTCTCCTTTGCGCCATTACCAATAAGTTGCATTGAGAGATCCATAATAAGGCCATAGTCCCAACTCTTGTTACCAATCTTGATTTCGGTAAACTTATTTTCGGGAGTAACCCACTTATGGCCATTATTGTTAAGTGCAGCATCGCCGTTCATATGATAGGGCTTGATATCCTTAAAGAGCAACTTCTTTGCAGGATTAGGATTGGGTTTGTGCTGCAAATCGTGAGGTTTCTCACCCTTCTTCCACAAGGCGGCCTCACAAAATGCGATAGTCAGACCGTGCTGTACCTCATCAAACACCAACTTGTTTACTCCACTAACATTTAATGAGATATGTCGAGGCAAGTCGGCTGGTTTTACCGGAGTATCAAAAATCTTCTTCCCATCAGCTGTGATAGTCAGAAGTGCAGGTACATTAAAGATTTGATAATCAACAGGGCCTAAGATGAATGTGAGTGTCTCATATTTGCCACCCAACTCAAAGGTCGCATCACCCTCTTGCCAGATGGTAAAGGCATTATTCCAACTCTCACCACCGTGAATACTAACAGTTCCTTCTGCAGTGTAGTAGTGTTGCTCTGTCGGTTTTAACGACTTTACTATATATGTCGGAGTCTGAGAATAGGCACCAAAGCAAACCCCAATAAGGCCAACAATCAATACCAGGAAACGTTTCATACTAATATATATTAGAGTCTATTGCTAATGATTAGCAAAAATAAGTTAGGGTTGAAATATATTAATCTACGCAAATATAACTAAATCAACGATATATTACAACAGTTCAAACAAATAATTAATAAGCGGATTACAACAACAGAGGCTGACCCCGAAAAGGTCAGCCTCTGCAATAGTAAACAATCTCCTCTACAAGCAATAAGCCAGAGCAAACACAAGACCAGCCTGCCAATTGATGGCAACCTCGTTGTGCGAGTAGCTGTCCTGATTGTCTATCCAGTCGGTTGCAGTGTGGCCACCACCCACTACATAACCAGGCCAAGGACCATAAACATCATCAGCAGCCGAGCGACGGTCGTGTGGATACATAGGAGGATTGAAGCCCAAGCGGGTAACAAACGAACGGTTATAGTAATTACGACCAAAGAGGTGAGCAACAGCATCGCGAGCAGTTGCAACATACTTAGCATCGGGCGAGAGGATATCTGCCACCTGCAAGCCCAGAGTCTGGCGACCTACGGTACCGTTGCAACCCCAATAATATCTACCACCCATCGGGCGCGCATATACATCAGCCTCGGCAGTAGCAACAATCTCATCGGCTGCGGCGATGATATTAGACTTAATCTTTGCATCAATCTCGGGATTCTTACCCTCGCGCTGCGACACTGCATAGCGGAACATACCCAGATTGCGCATATTGTCCCAATCCCAATTTACATCAACAACAAACTGTTGCTGCTCAGCGAGTTTCTCGAAATCGTCAAGATACTGCTTCTCGCCGGTACTCTCCCACATCTCGGCAGCAGCCCACATACGATCGTCGGGGTCAATGGTAAAGTAAGCACCGGTGGTAAACTCCATCTGCATCAGGAATTTCTGACCGGGGTAGTTTTTCAGGAACTCATAACTAACCTTTGCTGCATCCAAGCACTTCTTTGCATACTCGGCATCGTAGGGAGCAAAAGCACGCGAAGCCTGAGCCAGGAAAGCAACATAGTCAGCAGTAGCGGCTGACGACCAATCGGTATAATATCGAGCCTGCAAATCCTCCTCAGGCATAGTGTAGAAACCGGAGAAGTTGAGAGCGGTCAACTTGTGCGACACCTTGCCCGAGCCATCGGGATAGGCCATCTTCAAGAGCCAATCAGTCTCCCACTTTATCTCCTTCAAGAACTCAGGATAGCCAGGAGCGGTCTCGGGCAGACCAATCTCTATACTCTGCAAAGCGGGTGCGAACTGCTCCCAAGCCCACAGCAGAGTAAAGCCTGTAATACCTGCGTTGACGGTATACTTGCCATAGTCACCCGCATCGTGCCAGCCACCTATTCCGTCGTGGTGCTGACCTTCATTGCCGATATAATCCTCGTGACCATCGTTCTGGTGGCATACATCCTGCTGATAGCGCTTGCCCTGGAAGGTATAGTCGATAGCAGCACCGCAACGCCACAGATAAAAGGCACGCATAGCGTGTGCATAGGCCTCGTCGTAGACATTATCGCCAATCACAAAGTTGCGCGAACGACCCTCACCAGGGACTTCGAGATAGTACTCACCACTCTTTGTCAGTTTTGAAAAATCAGCAATACGCACACTCTGCGCAACATCCGCCTGAGTAAGCACCTCACTGAGTGCACCCTCAAAAACCACCTTGTCGTTATCAGCACGGCGAACACGGAAACTCTCTGCCTGAGGCAGCGTGATGGTCATCTCCTTCTCTGCATCGGGAAGAAATCCGAGAGAAGTGTGGCGGAAATTGTCGGTATAGATAGTCTCAGGCGCAGGCGACGAGCAACCAACCAACATAGAAGCCACAGCAAGTGCTACGATAGTTATGTTCTTCATAGTAATTAATTTTAGGTTAAATATTTAGGTTATCTGTTACATATCTGTCGATAGTCACAATAGGAGCAAGCTTTGTCAGCCTCTTCTCGCTGACAGAAGGGAATCTTCGCATCAAACAACTGCGCAAGACGCTCGGCAACACTTGCTTCGAGTTCTACTCTATAATCCGAATAACGTTCTACACGTTCTTCATTAGCCACATTATTCAGCAAATCACAATAGCCCTCCTTGCGCATCTCTTTGACATAATAGAGAGCCGGACATACATCATTACCACTAAGCACACCCGCCTCCTGCATACGGTTAACCATTAGCGAGTATAGCAGAGTCTGCACTACCGCCCCACTCCACTTCTCAGGCTTGGCAGAGAAGAGATCCGCAAGACCCTTAAAATCGAGATGAGTAGAGCCACTCTTGTAGTCGATAATCTTCAACATACCCCCATCGAGGATATCCATACGGTCCATCTTTCCCGCAAACTGCACACTCATCTTTTTGCCACAACACTCAAACTCAAAATCAGCACTAACTGGTTGCTCCAAAAGCGAGATTGTAAAATCACTGTGAGCAGCATCGTAGGGGAGGATATTATTCTTAATATATTTTTGCACCGCCTCACAGCTCATCTGCACCTGTCCCGTAAACTCAGAGGCTGAAATATCCTCCGCTCCACCAAGCATATTCTTACGCACAGCATCCTCAATCGCCGCACTTATCTGCTCGGGAGTGATGGCAGCAATATCCTGCATTGGGTTATGTTTACCAATCAGAGGCGTGTAGAGAGTCTGCATTGCATCGTGAAGGATAGTACCGAACATAGGGGTATCAACCTCCTCGCTAATCTCATCGCGTGGAGCTATACCCGCAACATAGCGGAAGTAGAACTTCATCGGACACTCCAACAGCAGATTAAATGACGATGGCGAAAAACTCCTCTTACCACCCGACAAGTACTCTTCAAGTCGTGCCATAACTCGTTCATCCTTCTCTACTCTGAGTTCCGACGCTTGCGCCATAGTAACATCAACCGACAATTCGCGATGCTCAACCTTATGCGGTGATTCGTAGTCAAGTTGGTAGATAAATCGGCTCTGTTCGCCTGTTGAGCCATCGTCACTACTCGAACAATAGACCATCTCAACTCTCTTGGCGCGAGCAATCAGACGATAGAAATAGTATGCATAGACACCCTCTTGATATTGTCGGGTCGGCATACCGTATGCAAAGCGCAAGTTATGCGGAATAAACGACGATGATGCAGAGCCTTTGCCCGGAAACATATCATCGTTAGTTGAGAGAATTATCACATTATCAAAGTCGAGGTTTCGGGTTTCGAGTACACCCATAATCTGCAAACCTTCAAGCGGCTCACCCTCGAACGGCACACTCTGCGACTGCAACACACGTCGAATAAGGGTCGAGTAGGTAGCATTATCTATCTCCACACCACAGCCATCAAGAGAACGACTCAGTCTGCCAAGCGACTCGATGATACGCACAAAATATTCGCGTTGCAACATAGCCTGCCTACGCTCGCCATCTTCGGTAGCATCCATAACGAGACCCTCATCAAGAGCCGACAGTGTGCGACAGATATAATCTGTAATCTCAGCTGTCGTAGCACAAGGGACAAAGATATCTGCAATAAGTCCACCACACTCACACAACAAAGCCTGCTCGACATATATTCTGCCATTGGCAATCACCTTCTTATACAACAAACCAGCCTCTCCCGCCTGCACCGATAGCATAAAGGGATGAGTAAGAATACCCGTCACGTCGCTATGGTAGAACGACACCACACCCGCAGAGGATTTTCGCACACGCTTTTGCAGGTTGAGAAGTCGCTCGGTGAAACTATACGCAAGGCTCTGGCGCAGCGGGTAACCCATTGTGATATTGCTCTTAGTTGCTTTCTCGGGGAGTGAGTATAGCAATGGAACGAGCAGATTCTCATCCGCCAGAACTATCGCAGTGTGCTTATCAAGAGGCACACCCTTCTCTGCCAACTCACCAAGCACCCTGCCAACATATTTACACTGCAACGAATTGGATGCAGCAGCCACTGCCGATATCTTCTTAGGCTTGCGGAAATTATCGCCAGGCGAAAAACCCTCTGGCTCAGGAAACAAGCGAAGATTCTCCCTTACAAACAAACCTGCCTCCTGACGCTTATCGTTCAAGAAGTAGGGGTCATAGTCCCAATAAAAATCAACCTCAAAATTACGTTTGAGATAGGTAAATAACTCTTTCTCGGTCTCGGCAAGAGCATTAAAGCCCACGACCACATAGTGAGTGCCGTCTGCTTCCAATCCGCCACCGTTACGGATAATCTCAACAGCTCTGCGCTGCATCTGACCCGTATAAGCCAATCCTTTATCGGAGAGGGCCTTACCGAAATCGCAATAGATTGGGTAGAGAGTCTCCCAGATATTCAAAAACTTCTCTTTCTCCTCCGAGAGTGCTGCCTTATCGACAAACGACGACCAAAAACGCTTGATAATGGCAATCTGCTCGGGGGTAAGATAGCTCAGTCGTGCGTCAATGGTTTTCAGGTCGTTGAGATTTGTAAAGAGAGCCTCTGCATCAATAAGTTGTTTGTCTATCGAGTCGAAATCCGTCAGCAGCATCTCTCCCCAAAAGTAGAACGACGAGAAATCCTCCTTGTGATGTTTGGAATAGCACTTGTAGAGTTCGACAACTGCCATCAGACGCTCGGCATGTTGAAGATTGCTTATCTTACAAAAGAGGTCATCAACCGAGCAGTAGTGCGGTTGCCAGAGAGGTTTATCGAGCAGGCGGGTTAGTTCGTCGAGGAAGAAAATGCGGGTACGGCTGTTGGGGAAAATAAAGCGGAAGTCCGCAATGGCACTACCATAACGCGACAACAAATCCTTAGCCACAAGCGACAAAAAACTACTCTCCATACTCAAACTGATTTTCCGATGTGAAAGGTAGACTATTTTTGAAAAAAAAGCAACAAAAAGGGGGATTTTCGAGAGTTTTTTACTACTTTTATCGCATCGGTTTAATACAGTCAAGCAGATGGGAAAGGTTAACATTGTCAGAGCATCAGCAGGTAGCGGCAAGACTTATCGTCTGGCACTCGAATATATAGTTCGTGTGCTCTGTGAACCTACCCTCTATCGCCACATCCTCGCAGTGACTTTTACAAATAAAGCAACGGAGGAGATGAAAGAGCGTATACTCGGCAATATCAATCGTTTGGCGCACGGGATTGAGGATGACTTTATGGCCGACGTTTTGGAAAGGAGCGAACTCCCACTCTCTCTTGTCAAGGAGCGAGCAGCAGAGGTACTCAACCTAATCCTTCACGACTATGACAGTTTTGCGGTGCTGACAATCGACAAATTTTTCCAGCGCATCGTACGCTCCTTTGTCCGAGAGCTTGGCATTGACATAAACTACAACCTTGAGCTAAAAACCGACACCCTGCTCGACCTCGGAGCAGATAGACTGATAGAAGATTTAGCAACCGACAAACAACTGCGCGAGTGGGCATTTGCCTTTATTGACGAGAAGATTGAAGAGGGAAAATCGCTCAACCTGAAAGACAGAATTACCAAACTTGGCAAGGAGCTCTTCTCGGAGAGTTATCGTTCGGTAAGAGTAGGCGACAATGCGCGTCTGTCGCTTGCCACTCTTCATCGCGGAGCTTATGCCGAGGTAGGCAACTGCAAGCAAAAGCAGCAAAACATATCTGAGGAGATTATCCGACTACTTGACTCAGACGGCATATCGCTTGATATGTTGCACCAGGGTAAACGAGGTGTCGCAGGCTTACTTGAAACAGCATTGCAAGGTGAAATACCCAAAGTGGGAGCTTATGCAATGCAGACACTCAACGAGGGTAAATGGCTGGCCTCCAGGCATACAAAAAAGTTTACCGTAAGCGACACTACCCTACTCTGCGAGCGATTGGAGTCACTCATCGATGCACTGCGCGCAACACAATCGGCAGTCAATACAGCCAATCTGATTGAGAAGCACTATCGCACCTACGGCTTAATCATTGACCTCGGAAGTCGTATCGATAAGATTTGCGCAGAGGAGAATATTCTCCCTATTTCGGAGGTAACAAACATCATCGCCGAGCTAATCAAGGGCAATGATGCACCATTTATCTTCGAGAAGGTAGGCAATCGCTACTCCCACTTTATGATTGACGAGTTCCAGGATACGAGTGCCGTTCAGTGGAACAACTTCCTGCCACTACTCCAAAATGCAATATCGCAGAGCGAAGAGAGTCCGGTATTACTTGTGGGTGACGTGAAGCAATCTATTTATCGTTGGCGAGGTGGCGATTGGACACTTCTTGGCCAGAAAGCCGAGCAGGAGTTCCGTGAGATAGAGGGTACTCCGCTGAAAGAGAATTATCGCAGCCGTCGGGAGATTGTCGAATTCAACAATAGATTTATTGACAAATACAAAGAGTTAATCAACAACAGATTAAACTCGACTCTGCAAAACGGTATTGATAGTGGTTTTATCAGCAATCGTTGGGCTGAGCAGTATAAAGATATGGCAGCCAAAGCCTACACCGACCACGAGCAGAGTGTCACATCTCGCAAGAGTGGCTATGTAACTGTCACACTGCGCACCCATCGCCACTATCATATAGACGAAAACCCAACCATCAAGCAGATTATCGATTTGCAAAAACGCGGCTTTCGTGCAAGCGAGATAGCAGTATTGGTGCGCTCCAATGCCAAGAGTGAGGAGGTTGCCGACTTATTATTGAGCTACAAAACGCTCCACCCCGAGTCGCCTTATACATTTGATGTGATTACCCAGACAGCATTAAAAGTAGGTAGTGCCGACATTTGTCGCAGGATAATTGCTGCAATGAAGTTTGCCATTTCGCCAGATGATACTATCAGCGAAGCTATTATCAAGCAGAGATGCGGTCTTGACCTATCGTTACCACTCCCCGAAGCAGAGCAGAATTTCTACCTTCGTCTGCGCTCACTGCCACTGCAAGAGGCCTTTGAGGAGATTGTATTGCACTACAACCTACATCTGCAACGAGAGAATCACGCATATCTGCAGGCACTACACGAACAGGTTATCGGTTTCTCGAAACGTCGCATTGCCGACCTCGCTCTATTTGTCGAGTGGTGGGAGGAGCACGGCGCTGAGGAGTCTATTACAATGCCCTCGGGAGCCGATGCGATTACCGTTGCCACAATTCACAAGTCAAAGGGGTTGGCATTTGGCGTCGTGATACTCTATGATTGCAATTGGGAGCTGACAACAGCCACAAAATATGACAACTACGTCTGGCCCGAACTCAGCCAAGAGCGAGAGGGACTGAGCCACTTCCCCATATCCTACGAGAAGAGTATGGGCTCATCGCGTTTTGCGGAGAGTTACTATCAGGAGCAGGCACTATCCTACGTCGACAACCTGAATATGCTCTACGTTGCTCTAACGCGCGCAAAACATGAACTTCATCTAATAGTAGCTCCACCCGTTGCAGTTGGCGCATCGGGAAGGGTTAATAGCGTGATTGAGGAGGCACTTGCGGCAATGGAGAGTGAGGGTAAGATTGCTCCTGCCGAGTTGTTGCCTATCCCCGAACTGACATTTGAGCAGGAGAAAGCTCTGCTCCCAACTGCCGAGGCTACAGAGGAGAGATTCTATCAATATGGCGCACCCGTTATTCGTAGTGCCGAGTTGTCGGAACAGGAGAACAAAACCTACGAGAAGGAAGAAGATGAATTTGATTACTCAGACATAGGCTTCCCGACTACTCTGCCGTGGGATAAGATACGAATTAAATTCTCCACCGAACGTTATATGGACGATGGAGAGGTTGCGCGTCTGCACCCGCTAAATGCAGGTATTATGCTCCATAAGATTTTCTCGCAGGCACTCACTGAAGATGAGATATTCAGCGGTTTAGAGTTAGCACTCAAAGAGAACTCAATCAGCGAGGAGGAGTTCGCTGTGCTCAACAATCGCATCCGTACAGCTCTGGCTAATCCTAAGATCGCCGAGTGGTTTAATGGCAAATGGAGTACCGTGCGCAACGAGCATCAAATCCTGCTCCCCACGGGCGAGAGCAACCGTCCCGACAGAGTGATGATATCGGAGAATAAATGTGTGGTTGTCGACTACAAGTTTGGTCACCGTCAAGACCCATCACATCAATCGCAGGTAGAGGGATATATGGATCTTCTGGGTCAAATGGGATACAAAAAAACCGAAGGCTACATTTGGTATGTAACCCTCGGTGAAGTAGTTGAGGTGAAGCCTCGTTAATTACTGTCTATCAGCAAATTATTTATCGTATCGTTTTAGCACCATAGCAGTTCGGCAAACCGAATAGATATGGATATAGTGACGCAGATTGCCCTCCTCATCTTTCTTGGTAAAACTATCGTGAGGCAGCTCATCTGTCAATCTGCCAAACCCACCAAAACGCTCTTCATCTGTTGAGAAGATAGTGGCATAGCGACCCTCACCTGGCACAGGAATCACAAAGTCTGAGATACTACGCGAGGGGTGCCAATTGAAGACAAAGAGCAGGTCGCCGTGATTATATACCATTACCTTATTCTCAACATCCATCATCTGCTGCCAAGCGTAGCCCTGGGCAGGGATATCAAATCGCTGCGATAGTCGCAACATCTCTCTATCAAACTCACCTAGTTGGTGGTAGCGAAGATTCTTATCATCTACCAACGACCACTGACGACGTGCGTGCTTATAACTCCAATCATTACCCTCTCGAGGGAAGTCAATCCACTCAGGGTGACCGAACTCATTACCCATAAAGCAGAGATATGCCTGTCCGCCAAGAGTGAGAGTAATCAGTCGAATCATTTTGTGGAGTGCCATACCTCGGTCAACCACAAGGCTCTTGCTCTCTACATCCATCGAGTCGTACATTGCAGGACCCATCAGTCGGAAAGCGATTGTCTGGTCGCCCACCATTGCCTGGTCGTGCGACTCACAATAGGCAACCGTTCCGACATCGTGCTTGCGGTCGGTCATGATATTCCAGATATCCCAAATATTCCACTCTTCATCGGGAATATCCTTAATCATCTTAATCCAGAAGTCGGGCACTGCCATCGATAGTCGATAGTCGAAGCCTACACCACCCTCTTCGGCAGGACGACACATACCCGGCATACCACTCACATCCTCAGCAATTGTTACAGCAGTGGGGTGATATTGGTGAATCAGGGTATTTGCAAGAGTGAGGTAGGTGATACCGTCACGATAGACATCGTCATTAAAGAATTTCTCACGGCAGTCGAAGTCGGTATATCCGTGGTGGTGGTAAATCATCGAAGTCACACCATCAAAACGGTATCCGTCCACATGGAACTCATCTAGCCAATACTTGACATTGCTGAGCAGGAAGTGTCGCACCTCGCGCTTGCCGTAATCAAAAATCATCGAGTCCCAATAGGGGTGATAACTCTGATCTCCGGCAAAAGTATAGCAGTGGTCTGTGCCATCAATTCCGTTGAGTCCTTCGTTAAAGTTTTTCACGAAGTGAGCTTGTACAAGGTCCATAATCACAGCGATATTCAGCTCGTGCGCACGGCGTATCATATACTTCAAATCCTCGGGAGTACCAAATCTCGACGAGGGAGCAAAGAAACTCGAAACGTGGTAACCATAACTGCCATAGTAGGGGTGTTCTGCGATACCCATAACTTGAATAGCATTGTAACCCATACGCTTGATACGAGGCAAAATCTCGTCCGCAAATTCGCGATAGCTACCAACACCCTCCTTCTCCTGAGCCATACCAACATGACACTCATAGATATAAAGTGTACCAAGTTGCGAGATATCAAAACCATCATCAAAGCCCCAATCAAAAGGCTGAGGCAACCAAATTTGAGCAGTAAAGTCCTTGGTCACTTCATCCTGTACGGCACGTCTTGCGTATGCTGGCACACGCTCATGAGTACCATTTTCACCCACCACAAGTATTTTATACAATGAGCCGTGAGGGAGATAGTATTGGTCGTCGTGAAGGAAGATACTCCACACACCAGTACGCCTATCTTTCAGCATTGGCAGACTTGTACGATCCCAACCATTGAATTCGCCGAAGAGATAGACCTCCTTAGCACCCGGTAACCACTCACGGAACCACCAACCGCCATTTTTATCATCGCGTTGGAATCCGAAGTAGCGGTAGCCATTGGCAAAATCGACAATGGAGCCAGATGTAGCTTCGATATCTGCCAAGAGGTCTTTGTACTGCTTGTAGCGTATCTTGATTTCACCCTCGACAGGTTCCAACCAAGCATCGTTCTCAATGATTGCCAGACGTTTACTCATAATTGCAAATAAATATGATCGTAGAAAATTTTAATAAAAGTACGGTTTTTTTAACTAATTTGCAAGAAAACCACAAAAAATGGCTATATTTGCATTTAGTGACACTAAAATTATTCACTTAATATTACTTATTTATGTTTAAAGGACAACCAAAAGGTTTGTATGCTCTGGCTCTCGCCAACACTGGTGAGCGTTTTGGCTACTACACTATGCTGGCGATCTTCTTGCTCTTTATCCAGGCCAAGTTCGGCTTCGATTCGGCAACCGCTACGCAGATTTATTCGATTTTCCTTGCCGGTGTTTACTTCATGCCCCTCTTCGGTGGTTGGGTAGCAGACCGCATCGGTTATGGTAAGTGTGTTACCCTCGGTATCGGTGTAATGTTCCTCGGTTATGCTTGCTTGGCTATCCCGACCGCACCCGACACTATGGGTAAAGTTTTGATGTTTGGTGCGCTTGCTCTGATTGCAATCGGTACCGGTATGTTCAAGGGTAACCTCCAGGTTATGGTAGGTAACCTCTACGACGACCCCCGCTATGCAGCTAAGCGTGACTCTGCGTTCAGCCTCTTCTACATGGCTATCAACATCGGCGCTATGTTTGCTCCTTCGATGGCTAAGGCTGTTACCAACTTCTTCCTCAGCAAGCAGGGTCTGGTTTATGACGCTAACATCCCCGCACTCGCACACCAGTATATGGATGGTGTAATCACCCCCGAGAACACCGAGAAATTGCAGGCATTGGCAAGTTCGATGCAGGGTGCAGCAGGTATGGATCTGGGTCAGTTCAGCCAGTACTATATTGAGAATCTGAGTAACTCGTACAGCTACGGTTTCGCAGTTGCTTGTATCTCGCTGATTGTTTCGGTTGCTATCTACTTCTCGTGCCGCAACTGGTTCAAGCACACTGAGGCAAGTGCTGAGAAGGCTGGCAAGAGCGCAAATGCTGCTCCCGTACAGGAGCTCACCGCAGAGCAGACCAAGAGCCGTATCGTCGCTCTGTTGATGGTATTTGCTGTGGTTATCTTCTTCTGGATGGCATTCCACCAGAACGGTGCTACTATGACTATCTTCGCTCGTGACTACACCGCTCAGAGTGCAGAGGGCTTCACCCGTATCGGTTTCAACATCTGGTCGCTTGCACTGATTGCTATCTCGATTTATACCCTCTTCTCGGTATTCCAGTCGGAGACTAAGAAGGCTAAGGCTATCTCGGCAGTTGCTACTTTGGCATTGTGGGGTGGTGCTTACGCACTCTATGCAGGTATGGCTCCCTCGATTAGCATCCAGCCTTCGGACTTCCAGCAGTTCAACCCCTTCTTTGTGGTTGCTCTAACTCCTATCTCGTTGGCTATCTTCGGTTCGCTGGCTAAGAAAGGCAAAGAGCCTTCGGCTCCCCGTAAGATTGGTTTGGGTATGGTTGTAGCTGCTTTGGGCTTCCTTATCCTGACTCTCGGCTCGATGGGCCTCGCTTCGCCCAAGGAGTTGGGTGGCACTGTTAGCCCCGACTTGGTATCGCCTAACTGGCTTATCTCGACCTACCTCGTGCTTACCTTTGCTGAGTTGTTGCTCAGTCCTATGGGTATCTCCTTCGTATCGAAGGTTGCTCCTCCCAAGTACAAGGGTATGATGATGGGTGGTTGGTTTGCCGCTACCGCTATCGGTAACTACCTCGTGAGCGTTCCTGGTCTGTTGTGGGACAAGCTTCCTTTGTGGGGTGTTTGGACTCTGCTGATTAGCCTCTGCTTGATTTCGGCACTCTTTCGCACCCGCGGTACATCAGCGCTCCCTGAGGTCCGGTCTTTTCCATATCGTCGAATCTGTCAGCCGGATAAGTGATGCAGAAGTCTTCAAGGGAAAGCGTCACGGACGGAAATCTCTTCAGCAGCGAAGCCGATACCTTTCCGAAAGATATCTCTCCGTCAATATATTTTCCTGCCATCCTGTTTACGGTATCTGTGACCATAGGGGTAGACAACAGGATCTCCAGTATGATGACCGACCCTATCCAGAATGCCATTATGCCAGCAATGATCCTGAATATCAATCTGCCTCTGCCTTTTGTATTGTTTCCGTTACTTTCCAAGTCCTATCGTTTTATCATACAAACTTAATGAAAAATATCCGATTTTGTACAATTAACATTTTTGTTGCATCTTTTGTTCCGAATAAA
>JAFNVE010000033.1 GCA_017379955.1 Tidjanibacter sp.
AACCACTCTTTCCCTCTCACATTTTCAGGCTTTTATATAGCATCTCCGAGAGAAATTCCCCTTTGCGCTAAAAAATCAAAATAGTTTGTTTGTTTTCCGAGAAAAAATATCTATTTTTGCATCAATTGGAAAAATAGTGAATTTAAATGCCTAATGTCTATGACAAGGTAACGATACTCAGAAAACCCGATTGGCTTAAAATCAACCTTCGCCACAGCGAAAAGTATGTCGCTACGGCGCAGATAGTGGAGCGTAATGGACTCCACACCATTTGCAGTAGTGGCAAGTGTCCGAACCAGGCAGAGTGCTGGGAGCGTGGCACGGCGACTATGATGATTTTAGGCGATATCTGTACAAGGGCGTGTCGTTTTTGTGCGACCGCGTCGGGTAAACCGTTACCGCCCGAAGAGAGCGAGCCGCAAAGGATCGCCGATTCCGTCAAGTTGATGGGATTGCGTCATGCCGTGCTGACATCTGTGACCAGGGACGACCTGGCGGATGGTGGCGCAGAGCATTGGCGTAGAGTCGTGGAGGCAGTAAAAGCTATTAACCATACTACGACCGTGGAGGTCTTGATACCCGACTTTGATGCAAAGCCGGAGTTGATTGATATAGTCCTCGCGTCGAAGCCCGACATTGTCGGCCACAACATCGAGACGGTGGAGCGTTTGACACCCTCGGTGCGCTCGCGTGCAAAGTATCGTACCTCGCTTGCGACGATTCGTCATATAGCAGAGAGTGGTGCGGTTGCCAAGAGTGGTCTGATGGTGGGTCTGGGCGAGAGCGACGAAGAGGTACTCACCACGCTCGACGATTTGAGGGAGGCCGGTTGCCGCATCGTGACCATTGGCCAGTACCTCCGCCCCACGCTGAAACATCTGCCCGTGGAGCGATATGTCACCCCCGCGAAGTTTGCCGAGTATGCTCGTGCGGCTCGCGAGAAGGGTTTTGAGTTTGTGGCCAGCGGACCACTTGTGCGCTCCTCCTACCTTGCCGAGCAGTTTTTCACTCAGCAGAAGGCGGAGCAAAAAGCGGAATCCGAAGGAGCCAATGATAATAAATAGAGAGAGTTAGTCGTTATGGAAGAGGTGTTGTTGATGGATTTAGGAGTGATGGAGTACGACAGTTGCCGTCACTTGCAGCAGAGCCTCTTCGACGAACTACTCGCGGCAAAGGCAGACCCGAGTGTTGGGATGCCGCCGCAGAGGTTGTTGCTGGTTGAGCACCCTCCTGTCTACACGCTCGGCAAGAGCGGCAAGGAGGCCAACCTACTTGTCAACACCGCACATTTGGAGAGTCTGGGTGCCACCTTCCACCAGACCGACCGAGGGGGTGATATCACCTTCCACGGCCCAGGTCAAATTGTGGGATACCCGATTCTCGACTTGGAGCGAGAGGGTATGGGTCTGAGGGCCTATATCGAGGCTATCGAGCAGACAGTGATAGATACTCTCGCCGACTATGGCATCGTTGCCGGACGCTCCGAGGGCGCGGCAGGGGTGTGGCTCGCTCCCAACAGAGGGAGGCCGTTGCGTAAGATTTGTGCTATCGGGGTGCGTAGCAGTCGCTATGTGACGATGCACGGCTTTGCGCTCAACGTAAATACAAACCTCGACTGGTTTGAGTTGATAAATCCCTGCGGGTTTACCGACCGAGGAGTGACCAGCATTGCCAAGGAGTTGGGCCGTGAGGTCGACGTGGCGGAGGTGAAGAGCCGATTGGTGGCACATTTTGCTGAAAATATTAATGTTAAAATAAAAATATTAGATTATGCCAATTGAAAAACGTTGGGTAATCAAGCCCCAAGGGGACAAAGAGATGGTCGAATCACTCGCCTTCTCAATGGGCATCCCCAACGAGCTTGCCAACCTGTTAGTACAAAGAGGCATAACGACAAGTAACGAAGCTACACGATTCTTCAATCCGAAGCTCTCCGATCTGCACGACCCCTTCCTGATGAAGGATATGGACAAGGCTGTGGAGCGTGTTGATGAGGCGGTCAGAAACGGCGAGAAGATTATGGTGTATGGCGATTACGATGTTGATGGCACAACAGCGGTGGCATTGGTGTATACCTTCCTCCGTCAGATTGGCCACAACAACCTGACCTTCTACATCCCCGACCGTTATACGGAGGGGTATGGAGTATCGGTTAGGAGTATCGACATAGCAGCAAAGCAGGGTGTTACCTTGGTAATTGCCCTCGATTGCGGAATCAAGGCTGTCGAGAAAGTCGAGTATGCCAAGCAGAAAGGTATCGATTTTATTATCTGCGACCACCACTTGCCCGGTGACGAGATTCCGGCGGCAGTGGCTGTCCTCGACCCCAAGGTCGACGAGTGCCACTACCCCTTTGACGAACTCTCGGGTTGCGGCGTGGGATTCAAACTTGTTCAGGGCTACGCCCAGAAGAAAAACATCGACTTCCGTAAGGTAGAGCGACTGCTCGACCTGGTGGTGGTGAGTACCGCTGCCGACATTGTGCCGCTCACGGGCGAGAACCGTGTGCTGGCATACTACGGCTTGAAGATGCTCAACGAGAATCCTCGCAAGGGTCTGAAATCGATTATCAAGATTTGTGGTCTGGACAAACACCAAATCACCATTGACGACATTGTCTTCAAGATTGGTCCCCGTATCAATGCGGCAGGCCGTATGGCTGTTGACCACAACGACGAGAACTCCGCACCCTCGGGTGGTCACGCTGCCGTAAACCTCCTCATCGAGCGCGACGAGGATGCAGCAGCACACTTCGGCAACGATATCGAGAGCAGCAACCAGAAGCGCAAGGATATCGACCGCACCGTAACCCTCGAAGCACACGAGATTATCGAGAACAACCCCGAGATGAAGGCTCACAAGAGCACCGTAATCTACAACCCCAAGTGGGTGAAGGGTATTGTGGGTATCGTTGCATCGCGTCTTATCGAGACCTACTACAAGCCCACCGTGGTACTCACCATGAGCAACGGCTTGGCAACAGGCTCGGCGCGTAGTGTTCCCGGCTTTGACCTCTATCAGGCTGTGGAGTCGTGTGCCGACCTGCTCGAAAACTTCGGAGGTCATATGTATGCGGCGGGTCTGACTATGAAGCCCGAAAATGTTGAGGAGTTCACCCGCAGATTCCACGCATACGTTGAGGAGCATATCGACCCCGCACTGCTCGTGCCTCAGGTCGAGATTGATGCCGAGATATCGTTCAGCACCATCACCCCTGCCTTCCGTGCCACCCTGTCGCGTTTCCAGCCCTTCGGCCCCGGCAACTCGGCACCCATCTTCGCCTCGCGAGGTGTGTGTGGCAACGACGCCAAGTTGGTGGGTGCAGAGCAGGAGCACCTCCGTATGGATCTCACACAGCAGCAGAAACCCAACACCCAGATTGCCGCTATCGCCTTCCAGCAGCCCGACCACTACGGCTGGATTCGTGCGGGTGGCGCGGTGGATGTATGCTACGCAATTGCAGAGAACCACTTCCGCGGCATCGTAACCCCGCAGTTGAGAATTAAGGATATCAAACCCGTAAGATAATCGGGTTGTTAACAAAAACCTAAACAAGAAAATGAAAAGTATTAAGCATATCGTATTGAGTCTGTGTGCGTTGGGCTTTGTGGCAAACGCTTCGGCTCAGGGTCCCTTCTTTGGACAGTTCGACTACTCGGCAAAGGCTGGTATCAGCATTGCCAAGATGTGTAACACTGATTCGCGCCTTGCATTTTATGTTGGTGGTGCGGCAGAGTACTACCTCAGCGAGATATTGTCGTTGCAGCCCGAGTTGATTATCAGCGGTCAGGGTGGTCGCAACAAGTTGAAGGCAGAGGGTGCAAGCACCGTCACCTCCACTCGTCTGACCTACCTCGATATTCCCGTGCTCCTGAAGGTTGCCCCCATCCCCGGCAGTGGTTTCTCGGTGGAGGCAGGCCCAATGATGGGCTTTTGTATGGGTGCAAAGATGAAGAATAAGACCAATCTCGGCGACTCGACAAACACCATCAAGGAGTCGATACGCGACAATGTGAACACTGTTGAGTTTGGCGTGAGCCTCGGTGCTTCGTACGTTGTGAAGAAGAACATCGGTGCTCAGATTCGTTACAACTACGGCTTTACCAATGTCTTCAAAAATGTCGACAATGTAGCAAACCAGACCGTAGAGATAGGTGCTTTCTACCTCTTCTAACCCCATTTTCTCCTAAAACAAACACCAGACCGATTTTGAAGAAATTTTTGTTCAGTTGCGCTCTTGCGATTCTGTGCGCTATGGGGCTTTATGCCCAGAACTCCGCCCAGGTGACAAGCTATCTGGAAATCTACGACCTCGAAACACGCGAACACCACGTCATCAAGGAGTTTCCCTTCCTCATCGAGGCACCCAACTGGACACCTGATGGTGAGTGGTTGGTGGTGAATCGTGGCGGCAAGATTTACAAAATTGCGCCCGACGGCTCGACAGACCTCATCGAGATAAACACCGGCGCGATTACCCAGTGCAACAACGACCACGTCATATCGGCAGATGGCAAGTGGCTCAGCATCAGCAGTAACGACCCCAATGCGCGTGGTTACTCCTCCTATGTCTACATCCTCCCCTTCGAGGGTGGCGAGCCCCGCAAGATAACCCCCGAAGGCCCAAGTTACCTCCACGGCATAAGCCCCAACGGCAAGGAGATAGCCTACTGTGCCTTCCGAGGTCCCAACAACGAGCAGGATATCTACGTTATGCCCGTGAAGGGTGGCAAGGAGGTGCGCCTAACAGATGCACCAGGTCTTGACGACGGCCCTGAGTACAGCCCCAACGGCAAGCAGATATGGTTCAACAGCGTGCGCACAGGTCGTATGCAGGTGTGGCGCATGGACAAGAACGGCAAGAACCAGACTCAGATGACCTTCAACGAGGATATGAACTCGTGGTTCCCCCACATATCGCCCGACGGCGAGAAGGTCGTATACATCGCCTACCACGACTACGAGATTGACCCCGGCGACCACATCGCCAATCTCAACGTGCAGCTCCGTATGATACCCGCAGCAGGTGGCGAGCCCGAGGTGCTCACCGAGCTGTTCGGTGGTCAGGGCACAATAAACGTCAACTCGTGGAGCCCCGACAGCAAGAAGTTCGCATACGTCAGCTACCGACTCACTGAGGAGATGACCGCACCCAAGAAGGAGATGGGCGTGCAGCTCTACTCCGTGCGTTCACTCATCGGCACACCCGAACTATTTGCCCAGAATCACAAATATGTGCTCAGCCGTTTAGCCCAGATGGGATACACATCGGCAGAGGTGGCAAGCTACGAGGGTGGCAAGTTCTCAGGTCTCAGCCCCAAGGAGTTCCGCAACGTGATAAACAGTGCCGGACTTGAGATATCCTCATCACACACCACACGCCCCCTGACCCGTGCAGAGCTCGCCTCAGGCGACTACTCCGAGGCACTCAGCTGGTGGGAGGAGTGCATAGCCGCCCACAAAGAGGCGGGCATAACCCGTCTGATAATGTCCTACGCCAACAAGATTGACAATGAGGCAGGACTCAAAGTGATGGCCGAATACCTCAACGCCATAGGCGAGATGTGCAACGCAGAGGGCATACGCTTCGGATATCACAACCATAGCGCAGAGCTCGAGCGCGTAGGACGCACAACAATGCTCGACTATCTGCTCACAAACACCGACCCCGCAAAGGTCTTCTTCCAGCTCGATGTATATTGGACAGTGATGGGCGGAGCAAGCCCCGTGGAGTATATGCAGAAGTATGCCGGCCGATTCGAGATGATACATATCAAGGATAAATACGAGATAGGCCAAAGCGGTATGGTGGGCTTCGAGCCGATATTCCGCAACTTCCGCAAAGCAGGAGTGCAAGCATTCGTGGTCGAAATGGAGTACGCAAGCACACCCAACATCCTCAAAGGCCTCCGCGAAAGCGCACTCTACCTCCGCAACGCCGAGTATGTGAAGTAGTTGTTTCAAAAAGGTTTTGATTTTGAGCCTTTTTGTAAAAAGGCTCCCCAAAAACTTTTGTACTATTTAGTTTGCGGGTTAGCAACTGAGTTGGATTTATTTGCTTCGTTCTTTTAATTTTCTTTGGGCTCTTTTCTTCCCCGATTTTCGTTACATAGCTACGGCTATGCGCCTCAAATCGAGAAATAAAATAACCTCAAATAAATCTTAAAATCTTCTTGCAAACAAATCCACCTCAGCTGCTTAGGAGTTACCTTGCAGCAATTACAAACAAAAAAGAGATGTGGTGTTTGTTCAAGCAAGCTTGACTAATCTTACCTATATTTCATTTGTACCCTCTACGAGGGTATTCCCTAAACCCGAAAAAACCAATTACTACACAAAGAGTCTAAATGGTTTCCACTAATCTCCCTAAATTCTCTAAACTCCTTAAACTCCCTCCGATTCTCTTCACCTCCCATTATTCTTATTATTCCCATAATTCCCATTAATAAAAAACGGTCGTGCCCGTAATTTCGCCCGAGGCAAAGCCTCGGGACACATCCCCCGCCGAGGCGGGGGCTTGGGGGTGGGTCAGGCTTGGAATTGCCTGCGCAAGCAGGCAGGTGTCG
>JAFNVE010000034.1 GCA_017379955.1 Tidjanibacter sp.
AGGGAAATTAGAGAATTTAGGGAGAGTAGGGAAACTCCTTAAACTCCTTAAACTCCTTAAACTCCTTAAACTCCTTAAACTCACTAAACTCCCATAACTCCTATTTCTCCTATTTCTCCTATTAGCCCTATTCGCCCTATTCGCCCTATCAAAAAAAACAGAGAGTGGCTCGATGCCGCTCTCTGTTTTAACTAATCTTGAACTCTCAAAAAAGTCATATAATCGAGGAAATTTTGGGCTTCGTGATGAAAGGCAAGCCGAAGTTTACTTGGCGTAAATGAGGCGCAGCCTTTCGAGGGAAGTGCAAAATTTACCGATTAGATGGCTTTTTTACGAGAAAACAGCCACATTCTTCTCATTCATCGGATTCTTACCCTCGGTGGTGTACATATACTCGATGCGATCGGCGAACTTCTTCTCAACCTTGTTACGCACAACCTTCATATTACTATTCACCAAACCGTTCTTCTCGGTAAACTCCTCGTCGAGCAGAGCAAATGCCGAAGGCAACCAACGCTCGGGGAACTGACCTGCGAAGTCGCCACCCTTGCGGTACTTGTTAATCTCGCTCTGGAAGAGTTCAACAGCAGCCTTGCCTCTATCCTCGGGAGCCACCTTGTTCTGGTCAAGGTAACGCTTAACAGCATCCTTAGCGGGAACAACGAGCATAACGGTATAGGGGTTCTGGTTGTTGTAGAGAATCACATTGTCAATATAGGGCGACTGGCCAACAAAGTTCTCCTCCATACCCTCGGGGCTATACTTCTCGCCATCGCTCGAGATGAGCAGACTCTTGAAGCGACCCAAGACATAGAGCAAGCCATCCTTACCCATATAACCCATATCGCCGGTGTAGAGCCAGCCATCGCGCACGGTATCAGCGGTAGCGGTGGGGTTCTTCCAATAACCTGCCATCACGTTCTCGCCCTTGATAACAATCTCACCCTGAACACCCAGAGGCTGGTCAACACCCTCCGAGTCCTTGATGCGCAACTCCATAGGCGACACCAGAACACCCGACGAGCCGAAGCGGTGCTTCTTGGGGGTGTTGGTCGAGATAACGGGGGTAGCCTCCGACAGACCGTAGCCCTGGAACATAGGAATACCAATAGCGTAGAAGAAACGCTGCAACTCCGAGTCGAGCAATGCACCACCACCGATAAAGAATTTCAGGCGGCTGCCGAAGTTCTCGCGAATCTTCTTATAGAGAATCTTATCGAAGAGCCATACCAGAGGTTTGAGCATAAACGAGAAGCCCGAGCCCTTGGTGTAGCCATCCTTATTGTAGGCATACGACACCTTCAAGGCAAACTTAAAGAGTTTCTCGGTAGTTGCACCCTTAGCACGGATACCGTTCTCGATATTCTTGCGGAAGTTCTTAGCAATCGCAGGTACCGACAAGAGGAAGTCGGGCTCAAGCTCTTTAATATTAATAGGTATATTCTTCAAGGTCTCCATAGGAGTACGGCCAACCTGAGTACAGCCGAACGATGCACCACGCTCAATCATAATATAGAAGCCCACAACGTGTGCAAAGCAGTGGTCGAGCGGGAGGATAATCAGGGTGCGGTAGTGGCTGGGAATCTCAACACAGGTGAGCGACTGCTCCACATTGGCGGTGTAGTTGCGATGTGTGAGGATAACGCCCTTGGGGTCAGCGGTAGTACCCGAGGTGTAGGTGATGGTTGCGTAGTCGTCGTTCTGGATGTTCTTACCAATCTCGAGGAACGACTCCAAGTTCTCCTTCAAATACTCCTCACCGAGCGCGGTCAGAGCATTGAAAGTCATCTCGCCCTCCTCAACAGCAATCTCATCGAGAACGACAACGTGTTTCAGATTAGGCAACTGCTCGCGAATCTTACGAATCTTGGCCAACTGCTGCTGCGACACGAAGATAAGTTCAACCTCTGCGTGCTGCAAACGGAAGAGGAGATCGTTGCTCTCTTCGAGTTTAATCGAAAGAGGCACACTAATAGCACCTGCATAGAGCAGACCAAGCTCCGAATATATCCAATGGTTGCGACCCTCAGAGAGAATCGACACTGTCGATTTGGGTTTGATACCAAGCGATGCCAAACCGCCACCAACTTTAAGAACTGTCTCCTTTACCTCCTTATAGGTTGTAGGCTCAAACTTACCATTGCGGTCGGTCTTCTCCCACATACAAACATTGTCACCATAATTAGCAACACTGTTCTCAAACAAGTCAATAATGGTTTTCTTCATTTTTAATTAAGTTTAGGTTTATAAATTTCTATCCTATGCTTATTTGTGTAATATCTCATCAATCTTTGCGGCCTGCTCGGCAGTGATAGGCGCAGCACTAACCGCACCGAGGTTATCGACAATCTGCTTGGGGCGACTCGCACCGATAATCACCGAGTCAACCGCCCCACCCTGCAACTGCCAGGCAAGTGCCAACTGAGCCAGGCTCTCACCACGCTCCGCTGCCACCTCGGCCAATGCCTTAACCTTCGGGAGGTTATCCTCCACCACGCCCGCTTTGAGCGACTCACCACGCGCAGCACGCGAGCCGGCAGGGATACCGTCGGCATAGCGGTTGGTCAACTGACCCTGCGCCAAAGGTGAGAAGGTAACGCAACCAACACCCAACTCCTTATGCATCGGGAAGAGAGGCTCGTTCTGGCGAGTGAGCATCGAATACTGCACCTGATGCGCCACGCAGGGAGTGCCCAACGAGCGGAGAATCTCCACAGCGCGAGGCAACACATCGGCAGGATACTTCGACAGAGCCACATAGAGTGCCCTGCCCGAGCGCACAATATAGTCGAGGGCAGACATAGTCTCCTCCAAGGGGGTATTCGGGTCGTAGCGGTGCGAGTAGAAGATATCGACATAGTCGAGCCCCATAGCCCTCAGGCTACGGTCACAACTCGCCACCAGATACTTTCTAGAGCCACCATCGCCATAGGGACCACTCCACACGGGATAGCCCGCCTTGGTAGCCACCACAATCTCGTCCCTAAGCGGACGGAGCAATGAGCGATAGAGGTAGCCGAACATCTCCTCAGCCGCACCAGCAGGGGGGCCGTAGTTGTTTGCCAAGTCAAAAGAGGTGATACCACCATCGAGCGCAGTGCAGACAATCTGGCGTGCGACATCCTTATCGGCACCCTCGCCGAAGTTCTGCCACATACCAAGACTAAGTGCCGACAAGCGCAGACCACTCGCACCAAGGCGACGGTACTCCATACTGTCGGTATAGCCCTCCTTTATCTTGTAATATGCCATAGTTCAATATATTAGTCCATCTTAAGCACTGCGAGGAACGCCGACTGGGGCACCTCAACATTACCAATCTGGCGCATACGTTTCTTACCCTTCTTCTGCTTTTCGAGCAGTTTACGCTTACGGCTGATATCACCACCGTAACACTTGGCGGTCACATCCTTACGCACAGGTTTGATAGTCTCGCGAGCAATAATCTTAGCACCGATAGCAGCCTGAATAGCAATCTCAAACTGCTGGCGGGGGATAAGTTCTTTAAGTTTCTCGCACATCTTGCGACCAAACGAGTAGGCGTGCTCGTGATAAATCAGCGACGAGAGCGCATCGACCTGTTCACCATTAAGCAGAATATCGAGTTTAGCGAGTTTACTCTCACGGTAGCCCGTAGTGTGGTAGTCGAACGATGCATAGCCGCGCGAGATACTCTTCAACTTATCGTAGAAGTCAAAGACAATCTCCGACAGAGGCATATCAAAAGTAACCTCAACACGCTCGGGAGCAATAAATACCTGATTTACAAGCGTTCCGCGTTTGTCAATACAGAGTTTGATAACATTACCGAGGTAGTCGCTCTTGGTAATCACCTGAGCACGGATATAGGGCTCCTCAATCTGCTCAATCATCGTAGGCTCAGGCAGACCCGAGGGGTTGTGCACATCGACAACCTCACCCTTCTTGGTCGTAATCTTGTACGACACGTTGGGAACGGTGGTGATAACATCCATATCAAACTCACGATACAGACGCTCCTGGATAATCTCCATATGCAACAGACCAAGGAAGCCGCAACGGAAACCAAAACCGAGTGCCAACGAACTCTCAGGCTCAAAGGTGAGCGAAGCATCGTTTAGTTGCAACTTTTCAAGCGAAGCACGCAGGTCCTCATACTCATCGGCATCTACGGGGTAGACACCCGCAAAGACCATAGGTTTCACCTCCTCAAAGCCCGCAATAGCCTCCGAACAGGGGTTGCTGACGTGGGTGATTGTATCGCCGACCTTAACCTCGCGCGACACCTTGATACCCGAGATGATATATCCTACATCGCCCGCCTTAATCTCCTGCTTGGGCGAGAGTTTCAGTTTCAGCACACCAATCTCGTCAGCGTCGTAGTCACTGCCCGTATTGAAGAACTTAACGTGGTCGCCGGTGCGAATAGTGCCGTTGAAGACACGAAAGTAGGCGATAATACCACGGAAGGGGTTGAACACCGAGTCGAAAATCAGAGCCTGCAAGGGGGCATTCTCGTCACCCTTCGGGGCAGGAATTCGCTCCACAATAGCGCGGAGAATCTCCTCCACACCCTGACCCGTACGGCCCGAAGCACACAAAATATCGTCGTGGTCGCAACCGATAAGTTCTACAATCTGATCCTTAACATCATCGACCATCGCCGCATCCATATCGATTTTATTCACCACGGGGATAATCTCCAAGTCGTTGCCAAGAGCAAGGTAGAGGTTGGAGATTGTCTGCGCCTGAATGCCCTGAGTGGCATCTACAACAAGCAGAGCACCCTCGCACGAAGCGATAGCGCGCGAAACCTCGTATGAGAAGTCAACGTGTCCCGGGGTGTCGATAAGGTTAAGACGATAGACCTCGCCATCCATCTCATAATCCATCTGGATAGCGTGGCTCTTGATAGTGATACCTTTTTCGCGTTCAAGTTCCATATCGTCGAGCACCTGTGCCTGCAAGTCGCGGCCTGCTACTGTGTTTGTGTGCTCCAAAAGACGGTCTGCAAGAGTGCTCTTACCGTGATCGATATGGGCGATAATGCAAAAATTCCTTATATTTTTCATCTAAATTCTATTCAAAACATTGCAAAGATAATTAATTTTGCGGGACAAAGAAGAGTTTTTTACATTTTGTACCTCTTTTTAAATAAGAAACAACAAAACATCTCACCCAAACAGAACATTATGAGCCAAGTAAAAACATACGCATCGATGGTAAAATTCTCGCACACCATCTTTGCTCTGCCCTTTGCACTGACCGCCTATGTTTATGCACTCACCAGCACCAACACACCATTTAACTTGCTGTTACTCTTTAAGATATTGGTTTGTATGGTGACTGCCCGCAATACCGCAATGGGCTTCAATCGATGGGCCGATAGAGATATCGATGCACTTAATCCACGCACCGCATCGCGTGAGATTCCGGCCGGAAAAATCTCACCTCGCGCTGCGTTGATTTTTGTCATTATAAATGCACTGATTTTCGCTCTCTGCGCCTTGTGGATTAACCCTCTTTGCGGTGCACTTTCGCCTGTGGCATTGCTGGTGGTGATGGGTTATAGCCGCACAAAGCGATTCACCTCATTGGCACACGTCGTTTTGGGTCTGTCGCTCGGCATTGCACCCGTCGGAGCATTTCTGGCGGTTACGGGTTACTTTGCCTTTGCGCCAATGATTCTCTCGGCTGCCGTAATCACCTGGACAGCAGGGTTTGACATACTCTACGCCTTGCAGGACAGGGATTTCGACCGCGCACACGGACTTCACTCCATCCCTTCGCGCTTCTCCCCTATCGCTTCAGCAGTAATCAGCATTGCGCTCCACTGCGTAACACTCTATGCCTTAGTTGCTTTCGGTATGGCTATCGAGGCTACGATGTTCTATTGGATTGGTTACGGAATTTTCACGCTTTGGATTATCGCGCAACATGTGTTGTATACACCGAAGAAGATTGACCGAATCGGCAAATCTTTCGGCCTGATGAACGGTGCTGCAAGTATTAGTTTTGCGGTGTGCTGTATAGTGGATCTTTTGATTTTTTAACCAAAAGAGAGTTTAAGGAGTTTAAAGAATTTAGGGAGAGTAAGGAGAAGCCCTAAACTCCCTAAACTCCCTAAACTCCCTAAACTCCCTAAACTCCCTAAACTCCCTAAACTCCCTAAACTCCCTAAAAAAACATCCGAATTGATTTTTTATTCAATTCGGATGTTAACTCATTTCGCATTACTCCAACTCTCCATCCCAATAATAGGCAGCAGGGAGCGCGTGGAGGTTATAACAAGAGGCCATCGAAGCACCGTACGCACCAGCAGAAAGCAGCGACAACATATCGCCACGACCACTAACAGGCAACTCGGTCTGATAGGCAAAAGTATCGGACGACTCGCACACATCACCAACCACGGCATATACCTCACTACCAACACCTTCACCCAATCTGCGCACCTCGTGGTGAGCACCATACAGAGCAGGGCGAATCAGCTGACTCATACCTGAGTCGACAATCAAAAAGCGACGACCAGACTCGTTGGTCTTGGTAAACATCACCCTGGTCACCAACTCTCCACACTGAGCCACCACACTACGACCCAACTCAAAGCGCATTGTCATACCCTCTGGCAGACAAAATTCACGCTCGAAAGTAGCGAAATAGCCCTCAAAATCGGGGATGGGATTCTGCTCGGGATTGTAGTAGTCGATACCCAATCCGCCACCCATATTCACAAACTCCAAATCAAGCCCTTTATCGTTACGCAGGTCATCGACAATCTCCTGAGCCTTATGACATTGCGCCTCGAAGACGGTCATATCCAGAATCTGCGAGCCGATATGGAAATGGACACCTCTGACGTGGATATTTTTCAGTTCGGGAAGCAGCCTGAGAAGCGATTTCAACTCTCTGCGCGAGATACCGAACT
>JAFNVE010000035.1 GCA_017379955.1 Tidjanibacter sp.
AAATGTGGAAAACCCCAAGGTGGGCCTGCTGAACATCGGCGCAGAGGATACCAAGGGCACCGACCTGCAAAAACAGGCCTATGCTTTGCTGACCCAGGCCAGCGAAAAGGCAAATTCACCAATTATACGGCTTTTCTTTAGAATAGTTGGATCGCCTCAGTGATGGGCTGTGCAGTCGAGGCGATAGGTCTGTCTATCTCAATAATGCGTGCAATGGTTGCCGCAAAGGAGTTCATATTCACATAACTCTCTATCTCCATCGAGGGGAGGCCGCAGCCATACATCATCAGAGGCACATGGGTATCGTAGTCGTAGAGTGAGCCCGAGGTGGCACGCAGATTCTTGCCATCGTCGTAGGACTCAATCCATCCGGGCATAAGGTTGATGGTTAGGTCACCCGAACGACGCGGATAGAAGCCATTTTGTATCATCTTGCCATAGCCTGTGCCAAAGTAGCCACTCTGCATATCCTCAGAGGTAAGGATATGGCTCGTACCGCCAAACTGCAAGGCGAAGGATGCTGCTCTGTGCTGCACCTCTTCAAGCGAGAGGCGAAGATCGTACACCTGCTGACGATTGAGGTAGAGTTGGCGATTTGTGTAGCCCTTAATCCAGTCCTCCTCGCCACCATAGGTTGCCGAGAGGAAACTACCCATCAAGACCTTGAACTGCTGAACATTAAACTGCTGACGATTACCAGCCACTGACTTATCAAACGAATCGCTTGCACCGTGATCGGAGGTGAGCACAAAGAGCACGCCCACACCACCAAACTGGGCCTCTACGAACTGTACAAGTTCACTAATCTCGCGGTCGAGTTTGTAGAGCATATCCTCCACCTCCATCGACTCGGGACCATACTTCTCGCCAGCCAGACGGGTAGCATCGAAGCACACATAGAGCAGGTCGGTATATTTGTCACGTCCGAGGTCTTTGTAAATCACAAGCTGTTTAGCAAAATCAGCCACAAGGGTATTTCCTGCGGGGGTATAGCGCATCTTGCCGTAGTCGAGCGTTGCTGACGACGAGGATTTAGGACGGAACATACCATATTCAAGCACATTGCTCTCGGTGTTGATATAGGAGGTCTCTTCGCGTTCGAGCATCCACTCTTTCGATACGAGTTGTCGTGCCAAACCAATATGGTTGTACTTGTCGAGCCAACTCGGAGAATAGGGCTGATAGCGGGTCGAGGTTGTCCAATTACCGCGCGAGGAGTCAAACCAATATGCCTCGCCTGCCAGACCACCCATCACGATTGCAGACATCGGGTCGGCAGCCACCGACACCACCTTGCTCTTGGGAGAACTCTCCAACAGACGGTCGCCGAGCGTAGGAACAACAAGATTGATATTAGAATACTGATACTCATCGAGTTCCGACCCGAAGGAGTTCACCGACTTATCGTCAATCAGTCGCACAACATTGCCTGTGGTAAAGTCAATCCACTCCTCGCCAATCACACCGTGCACCGAGGGGTCGGAACCTGTGGTGAGGGTAGCAAGAGTGGCAGGCGTTGTGGTCTGCATAAAGTCGTAGTAACTATTTGTAAATCGCACTCCCGAGAAGAACTTGCCAAAACCGGTACTCGAAGTGAGGTTTGTGGCAAAGCGGTCGAGGTAGTCGGGACGCAACTGGCTGACAACGATATTGACAACCAGGCGAGGTTTTTCGGCTGCAATGGTTGGGAGGGTAAAGAGGGTTGCCAAGAGTGACAACGCAAGGGTTTTAGGTGCAATATGTTTCACAGGGTATAAAAATTTCACGGCTAACTAATTTGGTCGTAAAGGTACAAACTTTTGTCTAAATCTCTAACAGAAACGAGGTCGGAAGGCACTTTATTTTACTCGTCGCTCGGCAGTGATATGCCCGGCCAGCGGAGCAGGAGTTTCTCGCGTTCGCGGTAACGGTTTTCAAGGAATTGGGCCGTAGCGGGCGAGGTGGGGTCAACAATGCGGTGTGCCACCATACGACCGTAACGCTCGGCAGCCTCCACGCCCTCCAAAGTGTGGCTATCCATCGTAGCGGCCGCAAACTTACGCCACACATAATCAACGGCTTGCTTTGAGGGGTGAAGCATATCTTCGGCATAGAAACGATAATCACGCAGGTCATCCACAAGGAGTTCGTATGCAGGGAAGTAGTGGCAACGGTCGGGATAGCGACGGCACAACTCGTCGATTGCCACACGCAGTGTCGCCTTGCTGAGAGAGTTCTCCGCCAAGCCATCTTTCAAGTGGCGTATCGGACTGACAGTAAACAAGATACGCTTCCCTTTCAACACTCCGTCAATCAACGCACAGAAACGCCCTACAATCTCCTCGACACTCATCTTGCGACGGGTGAACTGCGCGGCTGGTTGTTTATGGCAGTTAGCCACCACCCTACCCTCTCGCTCGTAAATCCACGCAGTGCCGAGAGTGATTATCACAAGGTCGGCCACCATAAGCGAATTATGTCCATCACCAAGTGCGCGGTTTGCCCTGGCGAGTGAGTCGGGGAGCGACGAGGAGGAGAAAGAGCCGTGGAGCGAGTAGCAGAAATGGCGACCGCCATCGGAGCAGAAATCGCTCTCAGTGAAAGGTTTTCCGCTGGCGATGCGCTCAATAGTGTCGGCCACCGAGGCGGGGTTGAACATCACCCCAAAGGGATTTGCCTCGACACGGAAGCCACCACCCGCAAGGCGGGCAGCCACATTGTCGGCAAAGCAGGAGCCGACGGAGAATATCTTTGTGCTATGGTCGATTTGCCACTCGTAGGGGGCAATCTCCAACTCGGTGCGCAGTTTCATTGGGTCTGGTTTCGGGTTTGTGGGGTTGCACATTGCAACTTAGTACAAAGATAGAAAATTAATCAACTAAAATTCCTATATTTGTGGAAGAAAAGCGTGATAAAGATGATTACTTTCCCCTGCTGCAAGATAAATATCGGCCTCTCGGTGCTGAGCAAACGCCCCGATGGCTACCACGATATTCGTACGCTGATGTATCCCGTGCGCGGACTATGCGATAGCCTCGAAATACTCCCCGACCCCGAGAGCGAGGAGTGCCGACTCTCTTTCTCGGGCATAGTCATCGACTGCCCCGTAGAGAAGACCTCGGTGTGGAAGGCGTGGCGCGTGATGCGCGAGAGGTATGGCATTGGTGGCGTCAAAGCCCATCTACATAAGGCCGTGCCATTTGGTGCGGGACTTGGCGGTGGCTCGGCCGATGGCGGTTTTACCGTTCGTATGCTCAACGAGATTTTTGGCCTCGGGCTGAGTGAGTCGGAGATGGAGGATGCGGCAGCAGCTATCGGTAGCGACGACCCCTTCTTTGTGCGTTGCACACCGAGGGTCTGTGCAGGCCGTGGCGAGGTACTGATTGATAACGATTTAGACCTTAGCGGTAAGTGGATTGCCATCCTCAAACCGCCCTATGGTATCTCAACTGCCCAGGCGTATGGTGGTGTCACTCCCGCCTACTCCACCCCTATCGAGGAGATTACCGCCCTGCCTATTGAGGAGTGGCGCGGATTGCTGAAAAACGACTTCGAGCAGAGTGCCTTTGCGCTCCACCCCGAACTCGCGGAGATTAAAGAGGAACTCTACCGCTGCGGTGCCGAGTATGCCGCAATGTCGGGCAGCGGCTCGGCAATGTATGGACTCTTCTCAGAAAAACCCTCCCTATCCCCCTTGCTGCAAGAGATTGCAATCTATCAAGGTGAGTTATAACAACAATGCCGAGCAGTTTGCTCGGCATTGTTGTTATAATAAATAGAATTACTCCTCGACAGGTCTATTGATATCCAACCCCACAATTACGGGGTAGTGGTCGGAGTAGTTGACATCGGGGGAGATATAGGTGCGAGGGGTAAGGTTGCCGGCTTCGGCAGTGTTATCCTTCTTGCGCTTTTTATCGGGCTGTGCACCCTCGCCAACAAAGATATAATCGATACGGAAAATGTTCAAAAATCCGTCAAAGGTTGCATTTCTGCCCTCCTTGCGCATAACAAAGGTGTCGGTCATA
>JAFNVE010000036.1 GCA_017379955.1 Tidjanibacter sp.
GGCGTTCACCCCCACCCCACCCAGCCACGTCTGACGGTGAACAACAAGGGTATCAACATTGCCGCAAAGCGCGGAGCATCAGTATATTGCGTGTTTGAGGGTATGGTAACCCGCGTCTTGTTCATCAACGGACTCAACAACTGCGTGATGGTGCGCCACGGTGAGTACTACACAGTCTACTCAAACCTTGCCTCTGTATCGGTCAAAAATGGCGATGTAGTCGCTCTTGACCAAAAGCTGGGCACACTATCCAATGGCGACAATAGCGACGAATATACCCTCCATTTTGAGCTCTGGAAGGGCACTGACTACCTGAACCCCGAACAGTGGCTCGCAAAATAGAAGACAATGAAGATTAACTTTTACTCCGAAGATTGTAACTACCTGCCCAAAGAGCGTATGAAGATACGCCGATGGATTGCGCAAACAATTCACAATGAGGGATTTAAGGGAGGAGAAATCTCCTACATATACTGCTCGGGCGACTACCACCTGAACGTAAACCGCACCTACCTCGGTCACGACTATCGCACAGATGTAATCACCTTCGATTACAGCGACCTTGCGGGTAGGGGAGTGGTGAGTGGCGACATCTTCATCGACCACGAGACAGTAGCCGACAATGCGGCAGAGTGGGGGAGTGCTCCACGCGAAGAGGAGCTCCGAGTGATCATCCACGGCATACTCCACCTCTGCGGCTACAAGGACAAAGCCCCCGAGGAGGAGAAGACAATGCGCGAGAAGGAGAATTTCTATCTTGCCGCGTGGAGGTCTTTACAATAGGATAATTATTTGATACTCACAATATTACACAACCAAATAGGATGAAGTTCGAGTATGATGTGATTGTGATTGGCGGTGGCCACGCAGGGTGTGAGGCGGCAGCAGCGGCGGCACACCTCGGAGCGCAGACAATGCTCATAACGATGGATATGAGCAAGTTTGCCTCGATGTCGTGCAACCCCGCAATCGGTGGTGTGGCAAAGGGTCAGATAGTGCGCGAGATAGATGCACTCGGCGGCCTGACAGGCATAGTTACCGACCGTACAGCAATCCAGTTCCGCATGCTCAACCGTTCCAAGGGTGCTGCCATGTGGAGCCCACGCGCGCAGTGCGACAAAGCGGCATTCTCGGCCGAGTGGCGACACATCTTGGAGAACACCGACAATCTATCACTATGGCAAGACTCTGTGGTTGAGTTACTTACCGATGGGGTGGGGGAGTCGTGCAAGGTGTGTGGCATACGCACAGCGCTCGGGGTGGAGTTCCGCGCCCGTGCCGTAATTCTCACCGCGGGTACCTTTCTCGGAGGTCTGATGCACGTGGGTCGCAACTCGACAGAGGGTGGCAGGGCAGGTGATGCGGCATCGCACGGACTGACCGAGCAACTCGCAAACCTCGGCTTTGAGGTGGGGCGCATGAAGACCGGAACACCCGTGCGCATAGATGGTCGCAGTGTCGATTTCTCGCAGCTCGAGAGGCAAGATGGCGATGAGAATCCGTCCAAATTTTCCTTCTTACCAGACACTCAACCCGTTGATAATCAGTTACCTTGCTGGTTAGTATACACCTCGCTCGACGTGCACGACACGCTCCGCACAGGGTTTGCCGATTCGCCACTATTCAACGGTACAATACAGGGCATTGGCCCCCGTTACTGCCCAAGCATAGAGGACAAACTGCGCACCTTCGCAGGCAAGGAGATGCACCAGCTATTCCTCGAGCCCGAGGGTCGCAACACACACGAGTACTACCTCAATGGTTTCTCGTCGTCCCTACCCTGGCAGGTACAGATAGCCGCACTTCAAAAAATCAAGGGGTTTGAAAACGTAACCGTATATCGTCCCGGATATGCAGTCGAGTACGACTACTTTCCGCCAACGCAGCTCCACCACACCCTCGAAACAAAGCTCATACACGGGCTTTACTTCGCAGGGCAGGTAAATGGCACAACAGGCTATGAGGAGGCGGCAGCACAAGGACTACTCGCGGGCATAAATGCCGTACTCGCCCTCCGCGACACAGAGCCACTCATCCTCGGGCGTGACGAGGCATACATAGGTGTCCTCATCGACGACCTCGTAACCAAAGGTGTTGACGAGCCGTATCGTATGTTCACAAGTCGTGCCGAGTATCGCATACTCCTCCGACAGGACAATGCAGACACCCGACTGACGCCAACAGCCATAAAAATTGGGCTCGCAACACCCGAAAGAGCCGCACACTATGCGCAAAAAAAATCGCTCCGAGAATCGCTCGAAAAATATGCAGCCGAAGAGAGTATCACTGCGCCCGAAATTTTGGACTATTTAAAATCGGTAGGATCAACACCCCTAACACAGACGCGACGACTCGCCGACATCATAGCACGCAGCGAAACCACCTTCTCGGGCATCATCCAAGCACTCGACAGGGTGGGGCGCAAAGCACAAAAAGAGGGATGGACAGAGGAGATAATAACCGACGTAGAGATAGCAATAAAATACAAAGGATACATAGAACGCGAACGCGAGATAGCCGAAAAACTACGCCGACTCGAAAATATAACCATACCCGACGGCTTTGACTACAACGCAATGCAGTCCCTGACAATAGAAGCACGACAAAAACTGACCAAAATACGCCCCAAAACACTCGGCCAAGCATCACGCATCCCCGGCGTATCACCCGCCGACATCAACGTAATGCTAATCCGATTTGGCAGATAGTTTTGTTTTTACTATAAGTATTTTGCTTTTTTGGTCGCTTTTTGTAAAAAGCTCCGCAAAAACTTTTGTACTATTTAGTTTGCGGATTTAGGCAAATCCTTGCGGATATTACAAACAAAATAGAGAATAGAGCTTTGTTCAAGTAAACTTGACAAGCCCTATTCTCTATTTCATTTGTACTCTCTTCGAGAGTATCCCCCAAACCCGAGAAACCCAATTGTTACTAAAAGAATCTAATTGGTTTTCCCTAAATTCCCTAAACTCCTTAATCTCCCTAAACTCCCATCATTCTCATAATTCCCATAATTCTCAAAAACAACAACCGAGAGATATTCGATATATCTCTCGGTTGTATCATTTTGAATTTTGAATCTTGAATTTTGAATTACTGTATAAAAGGAGGGTGTTCCACGTGGAACACCCTCCTTTTATACAATTACTGTTCCACGTGGAACAATATAGGAAATTAGTTCTTATTTGCAATCTTCGACCACGAATCACGCAGACCAACTGTTCTATTGAATACGGGTTTCTCGGTGGTGTGGTCGTAGTCAGCGCAGAAATAACCTACGCGCTCGAACTGGAACTTATCGCCAACCTTAGCCTCGGCAAGCGAAGGCTCAACGAAGGCAGTCTTAACAACCATCGACTCGGGATTGAGGTAGTCCAAGAAGGTCTTGCCCTCCTCAACATCGTCGGGGTTCTCCTTAGCGAAGAGGTTATCGTACAAGCGCACCTCGGCCTCAGCAGCGTGAGCAGCCGACACCCAATGGATAACACCCTTTACGCGGCGGCCGTCGCTCGACGAGCCCTGACCCGACTCGGGGTCATAGGAGCAGTGAATCTCAACAATATTACCCTCAGCATCCTTAATAACCTCCTCACACTTAATAAGATATGAGTAGCGGAGGCGTACCTCGGTACCAGGAGCAAGGCGGTAGTATTTCTTGGGAGGATTCTCCATAAAGTCGCCACGCTCAATATAAATCTCGCGCGAGAAAGGCACCTGACGAGTGCCGGCACTCTCATCTTCGGGGTTATTGATAGCGGTGAAATACTCGGTCTTATCCTCGGGGTAGTTGGTAATCACAACCTTGATGGGGTCGACAACTGCCATACGACGCTCGGCAATCTTATTCAAGTCCTCGCGCAAGCAGAACTCCATAAGCGAGAGGTCAATCACATTGTCGCGCTTAGCAACACCCACCTTCTCAGCAAATGCGCGCACAGCAGCGGGGGTGTAACCCTTACGACGCAGAGCGCAGATGGTCGGCATACGGGGGTCGTCCCAACCGCGCACGATACCC
>JAFNVE010000004.1 GCA_017379955.1 Tidjanibacter sp.
GAGTGGTAGGTATTCTCGGCACAGATGGTCATATAACGAGTGCGCGCCGAAGCCACCTTCACCATATTCTCCACACGCTCGGGGAGCATAAACTCCGAGATATAGTCGAATCGCTCCTCAAACCACTCTGTCGGTGCGTCAAATCGTCTAACGGTACTTGCCATCTTCGTCCATTATTTTTAGGTAACTCTCGTAGCGGCTGTATGCAATACGCCCCTCCTCCACAGCACGCACCACAGCACACGATGGCTCGTGGGTGTGGGTGCAGTTGTAGAAACCGCACTCGGGTGCTTCACGCATAAAGTCGGGGAAGTAACGACACAACTCGTCGGAGTCGATATCAATCAATCCAAATCCCTTAATTCCAGGGGTATCTATTATCGCACCACCGCCCGTCAGGGGATAGACGTGCGAGAAGGTGGTGGTGTGACGACCCTTGTGGTGAGCCTTCGAAATCTCGCCCACCTTCGCCTCTGCCGTAGGCTCAATGGCGCGGATGAGGGTCGATTTGCCCACACCCGAGTTGCCAGAGAAGAGCGAAGTGCGACCCGCACACATCTGACGAATCTGCTCCACGCCCTCGCCCTCGGCTGCCGAACACTCTACTACGGGATAGCCCGCCAGAGCGTAACTCTCCAAGAAATCGGCAAGCATCTCCTCCTCACGGCGCGCAAGGTCAATCTTGTTCAGCACAATGATAGCGGGGATATGGTAGGCCTCGCAGGTAACCAGATAGCGGTCGATGAACTCGCGATTGGTGGGAGGGTCAAAAAGGGTAACCACTATAAATGCCTGGTCGATATTGGCAGCAATGATATGGCTCTCCTTCGAGAGGTTGGAGGCACGACGAATAATATAGTTGCGGCGGGGCATCAGTTGTGTGATAACCCCCACCCCATCGGGCTGAATCTCCCACTCGACCTCATCGCCCACCACGGCGGGATTAGTCGAGCGACGACCATCCAGACGAATACGCCCACGGATGCGACACTCCACAGTGTTGCCCTGCTCGTCGAGCACCTTGTACCAACTGCCCGTACTCTCTATTACCGTTCCGCGCGCTGCCATTATATCACCTTTGTTCCGTCAATCTTCTCAATCCCCTCTGCTCCCTCTTCGAGAATATCGGTAGCCACATCGAGCAACAGCGGGAGCACTGCATCCGAGAGTCGCTGCAACGGCTCGACCAGCACTGCATCCTCAATGGGCTGAGAATCAACCAAATCCAAATTATTATTTATACGGATAAATAATCCCATCGCAAGACTTGTGAGCACGCCCACCTTAACCACCGACAGAACAATTCCGACAAATCTATCCAAAAAACCCAACCCTGCCACCTTAGCAATCGAGCGCGTAAGACGACCAATCAGTGCAGCGACCAGCACCGTCACCAAAAAGAGCACCACAAAGGCCACCACAGGAGAAATCTCCTCGTAGCCCAACCAGCCACCGGCCACCTTGCAGAAACGGAAGCCGAGCCAAAGACCGAGCAACAGACCCGCCAATTGGCAAGCCTGCACAATAATTCCCTTGCGATAGCCACTTATGAGTGCCCACACAAGAAGAATTGCTATGATAATATCATAAATATTAAATGTCATACGTTTATAGTTAAAGTGCAGAGCCTCACGCCCTCCGTCCGACTGCACAAAGGTACAAAATTGGGCGGTGGGTGCGAAAGATACCCGATAAATTTTCACGAAAATACTATTTTTTTTACCTTTGTCAAAACATAAGTCAAACCCCAGACACTATGAGATTTATTAACACCTTGATTATCACACTACTGACGGTCACAACATTGAGTGCCCGACAGAGTTATGACGTAAGCCAGAATTGGAAATTCTTCACCTATAACGAGGCACAAGCCATCACCGTCAATCTTCCACACACCTGGAACAACGACGCTCTGGGCGGTCGTGCCGATTACTTCCGTGGCACGGGCAACTATCTGCGCTACATCGAGATACTCCCCGAGTGGCAGGGCAAGCGCATCTTTATCCGCTTTGGCGGCTCGAATGCTGTTACCGACCTGCTGATTAATGGTCGCCACGCCGGACAACATCGCGGAGGCTCGGGTGCTTTCCTTTTTGATATTACCGACCTTGTGAGTTTCACCGAGAGAAACCTCTTTTGGGTGATGGTGAATAACTCACAAATGATTGATATTCTGCCTACTGCAGGCCCAGATAACGCCTATGGAGGTATCTTCCGCACGGTGGAGATTATCGTTACCGACCGCGAGGCTATCAACCCCAACAATATGGGTGCAGATGGCGTGACTATCACCACATCGGAGATTAGCGAGCAGAGCGCAAAGGGCACGTTGAAGGTTGAGTTGCTGACAGATAACCTTCGTGGAGCGGAGGCCGAGGTGGAGATTGTTGCCCCCGACGGCCGAGTTGTCGCACGCAAGAGTGGCAAGGCACGCAACGAGGATGGCAAGGCGATTGTTGCTATCCCCTTTGAGGTGAGCCGTCCCGTTCTGTGGCAGGCGACAGAGAATCCTGCGCTCTATGAGTTCCGCGTGCGTGCAATGCAGGGTGGCGAGCCTTGTGACAGCGTAACCGTTCGCAGTGGTTTCCGCAACTTCACATACACAGCCAATGGTCTGAGCCTCAACGGAAAGCCCTTTATCGTAAGAGGTGCTATTATGCACCGCGACCGCTCGCTTGTGGGTACTGCCGTAAGTGCCGACAATGTGACAGACGACCTCGACATCATCAGCGAGATGGGCGCGAATACTATCTATGTGGTTGGTGGTTCGATGGGTCGTGAGTTCTACGACGAGTGCGACCGCAGGGGTTTGGTTGTAATTACGGGTATTCCCTTCACCGGCAGCAACATCTTAAATCAGAAGGGCTACTTCAATACAGAATCGTTCAAAAACAATGGACGACAGCAACTCGACGAGACTATCAGCCAACTCTCACACCACCCCTCCATTATGGCGTGGAACCTCTTTACCGAGATGGAGATTAGAGGCGAGAGCCCTATCGACTACCTGCGCGAACTCAACACTCGCGCCAAGAGGCTCGACCCCACACGACTGACAGCAGGCATCAGCAACCAGGATGGCGATATCAACTTCATCACCGACCTGATTGTTTGGAGCCACACTTTTGGCTGGATCGAGGGTCAGCCCGAGGATATCACCATCTGGCAGCGACAGATGCACAACCACCCCGAGTGGAGCACTCTGCGCTCGGCAGTGGCATATCGCTGCGGTGGTAACGTATTGGATTTGAGCGAGGTACTCGAAAAGCCCATCGCTTCGAGCAACCAGCACCCCGAGCGTTGGCAGACTCACTTCCACGATATTTATATGAATAGTTTGGCTACCGACTCGCTCTTCTGGGGCTCATTTGTAAACTGCATCTTCGACTTCGGCTCGGTGAATAGTGTGGGTGGCGACGGCACAGGCATCAACGATTCGGGTATTGTCACCTTCGACCGACAGACCCGCAAGGACGCCTATTATATATATAAGGCGGCGTGGAACGAGAGCGAGCCATTTATCTATATTGCCGAGAAGCGTTGGAAACGCCGCAGAGAGAACACTCAGAACATTATCGTCTATTCCAACCAGCCGGCAATCGAACTTATTGTCAACGGAGTAGCACTCGACAGCGTTGAGCCTGTAAATGGTAAATACCTCTGGGAAGGTGTGTCGCTTATGCCAGGCAAAAATACGATTGAGGCCAAGAGCGGCAACATAGTCGAAAAAACAACAATAGAGATTCTGGCAAATAGCGTGATATTGTAAAAAAGTAGTCTGTGAATTCACAGACTACTTTTTTTACTTAGACTGCGGCACGCCAATCGTTTGGGCTGTTGGCAGCAAAATGACTTCATCGCCAGAGGACTCACTCCTATTATAATATATTTAGGTACAAGAGAGTAAAAAATGGCGATTGAACGCTGAAAGTTGCCACTTCAACTCTTTTCCCTTTGCCAAACCGCCAAAATGTTATATCTTTACCCAAAATTGTGGCATTGCGTAAATTAATGTGTAAAACACAAACTGATAACCAAACTCTTTTTAACTAAAACAACAAACAAAATGAAAAAAGTATTTTCTGTTGTTGCAGCTTTGATGTGTGTTGCTTCCGTAGTAGCACAGCCCAAACTCGCTGCAAACAATGTTGAGGAGATCATCAAAGCGATGACCCTCGAGGAGAAGGCTACTCTGCTTGTAGGTGCAGGCTGGGGTAGCATGAACGCAGGTAGTATGACTGCATCGAGCACCGTTCTCGTATCGGGTGCTGCTGGTACTACCCGTCCTATTGAGCGTCTGGGTATCCCCGCAACTGTATTGGCTGACGGCCCTGCTGGTTTGCGTATCAACCCCACTCGCCCTAATGATCCCAACACTTACTACTGTACTGGTTTCCCCGTAGGTACCGTATTGGCAAGTACTTGGGACACCGCACTCGTTGAGCGTGTAACTACCGCTATGGGTGAGGAGGTTCTGGAGTATGGTGCTGACGTACTTTTGGCTCCCGGTATGAACCTTCACCGTAACCCCTTGTGCGGTCGTAACTTCGAGTACTTCTCGGAGGATCCTCTGCTCACCGGTAAGATTGCTGCTGCTTACGTTAAGGGTATCCAGAGCAATGGTGTAGGTGTTAGTGTTAAGCACTACGCTGTAAACAACCAGGAGACCAACCGTATGGAGAACGACAGCCGTGTTAACGTTCGTACTCTTCGCGAGCTCTACCTCAAGGGCTTCGAGATTGCAGTTCGTGAGGCTCAGCCTTGGACTGTTATGTCGTCGTACAACAAGCTCAATGGTGAGTATACTCAGCAGTCGCACGGCCTTTTGACCAGCGTATTGCGCGATGAGTGGGGCTTCGACGGTATCGTTATGACTGACTGGGGCAACAAGGCAGGTACTGTTAAGGCTGTTAAGGCTGGTAACGACCTGATGGAGCCCGGTTCGGATCAGGAGATTCAGCGCATCGTTGAGGGTGTGAAGAGTGGTGAGATCTCGCAGGAGGAGCTCGACCGCAACGTTCGCAACATGCTCAACTACATCGTTAAGACTCCCCGCTTCAAGGGTTACAAATATTCGAACAAGCCCAACATGGCTGCACACGCTGAGGTTGCTCGCGCTGCTGCTACCGAGGGTATGATTCTCTTGAAGAACAACGACAACACCCTGCCTATGAGCGGTGTTAAGAGCGTTGCTCTCTATGGTACCGGTTCGTACGACTTCATCGCAGGTGGTACTGGTTCGGGTAACGTAAACAAGCCCTATATCCGCGACATCGCTGAGGGTTTCGCTGCTAACGGCATCGAGGTTAACGCTAACATCAAGGGTTGGTATGAGGAGTACATCGACTACACTAAGGCTACTATGGCATACCAGAATGGTCAGGGTGGTAGCGGTATTCTGCTTGGCGATCCCGTTATTCCTGAGATGGAGGTTAGCCGCTCGTTCATCGAGCGTATGGCTCCCCAGACCGATATGGCTGTGTTCACCTTGTCGCGTAACGCAGGTGAGGGTGGCGATCGTAAGGCTGAGAACGGTGACTGGTATCTGACCGCTTTGGAGCGCCAGATGATTCAGGACCTTGCTGATGTATATCACGCTGCTGGTAAGAAGTTCGTAGTTGTTCTGAACATCGGTGGTACCATCGAGACCGCATCGTGGAAGCACATTCCCGACGCTATTCTTCTCGCTTGGACTCCCGGTCAGGAGGGTGGTTTGGCTGTTGCTGACGTGCTGACCGGTGCTGCTAACCCCTCGGGTAAGTTGCCTATGACTTTCCCCTTGAACTATTTGGATATTCCTTCGTCGGCTAACTTCCCCTACGCTACCGCTGCTAACAACCAGGGTGGTATGGGTGGCTTTGGTGGCTACGGTATGGGTGGTCAGCAGCAGCGTCTGCGCAAGAACACCGACTACACCGAGTATGCTGAGGGTATCTATGTAGGTTACCGTTACTTCCAGAGCGCAAACAAGGAGGTTTCGTACCCCTTCGGTTACGGTCTGTCGTACACCACTTTCGAGTACAGCAAGCCCGCTGTTAAGGCTAACGCTAATGGCTTCACCGCTACCATCACCGTGAAGAACACCGGTAAGGTTGCTGGTAAGGAGGCTGTTCAGGTTTACGTTGCTGCTCCTGCTGGTGGCTTGGAGAAACCCGCATTTGAGTTGCGTGGCTTCGCTAAGACCAACCTCTTGCAGCCCGGCGAGAGCCAGACTCTGACTATCAATGTTGACAACTACACCCTCGCTTCGTACAACGAGGCTACCACTTCGTGGGAGGCTGCTGCTGGTGCATACAAAGTTATGTTCGGCGCAAGCGCAACCGACATCCGTGGTAACGGTACTTACAACTTGAAGAAGGCTCAGAGCTGGAAGACTACCGACGTTCTGCACCCCGCAGAGCCCGTAGCAGAGCTTAGCCTCAAATAGTAGAACTCTGTAAGTAATACTATATTTTATTAGAGGAGCAACATGGTTGCTCCTCTAATTTTATGTAATAAAGGCTTTGGGGGGTCAAAAAATGTAAAAAAACGAAAAAAAATCTCCTAAAAAGATGTAGATTTAGAAAAAATTACTATTTTTGCAATCCGTTAGGGCCTCGATAAGAGGCAATCGACCTTGGAAAGATGCCGGAGTGGTCGAACGGGCCGCACTCGAAATGCGGTGTACGGGCAACTGTACCGGGGGTTCGAATCCCTCTCTTTCCGCAAAGGGCAA
>JAFNVE010000005.1 GCA_017379955.1 Tidjanibacter sp.
AACGGTTGTAGGCCACGCGAGCACCGTTCTCCTCGGGGTTGCCCAGGTGGAACGAGCCGGAGACTGCCAGACCATCGAGAGGGGTGTTGACGGTCAGACGACCAACGTAGTCTTTGTACTTGTCAGCGTCAGCCTTGTTTGTGCCCGAGCCGTTGAAGACACCCACCGAGTACTCGGCAACCTTGTTGTCGCCAAACGAGCCGTAGAGTGCCACACCGATATCGCGACCACCGCAGAAAGTACTGATAGGCAACGAGTTGTCAAATGTTTCGAGCGCGGTGGGCGAGATGGGGTTCTCAAGTGAGAAGGGGAGTTTGAACTGACCAATCTGCACATTGAGCGCATCGCTGAATTTCAGACGACCGTAGGCATCCTGCACCTTGGGTGTGCCCGCAAATGCAATCTGCACCTTGTAGTCGAAGTTCGAGCCGAGGTCGCCACTCAGACCCATCACCAAATGGCGCACGTTGAACGATGTGCCATCGCCCTCCTTGTAGAGGAAGTTGTTGATGATAAATCCTGAGAACTTCGGCGTGGAAGTTACCACAGGCACCTCGTCATTTACCCCGGCGCTCACCACCGACTCACTACTCTCGTTTGATGCCAGCGCGGTTGCAGAGTGAAGAAGAAGGGTGGCCACCATAGATGCCACAAACAAGACTCTCTTCATAGCGTTTTTGTGTTAAAAAATTATACTGATTACAAAGATGAAATTTTTGACAGTTAAAAAAATGAGTTAAAATACCCATTTTGATACAAAAAACCTCTTTTCGATATAGAAAAAAGGTTTTCTGCTATTGGATTGAAAGTGCTGTTTTGGTGGTCATCGGATGTTGTGAACACCATTAGCACCAATTCGGATATTTCTATTTAAAATTGCGGAAGTGGAGACCCATAACGCCCCAGAAGGCCTCGCCAAAGATAGAGCTGCTCATCTTGGAGGTACCCTTTGTTCTGTCAACAAACACTATTGATACCTCTTTTATTTTAAAACCTTTGCGCCAAGCAGCATACTTCATCTCAATCTGGAAGCCGTAGCCGTGCATCTTGATTCGGTCGAGGTCGATTGCTTCGAGCACCTTGCGCGAGTAGCCCACAAAACCTGCGGTGGCATCCTTGACAGGCATACCGGTCACAATCTTCACATAGCGCGATGCACACCACGACATCAGCAGACGCGACATAGGCCAATTGACTACATTGACACCCTGCGAGTAGCGCGAGCCAATCACCACATCGGCACCGTCGAGTGCAGCACGATAGAGGCGGAGCAGGTCGTCGGGGTTGTGCGAGAAGTCGCAGTCCATCTCGAAAACATAATCGTAGTCCCTCTCCAATGCCCAGCGGAAGCCGGTCAGATAGGCGGTGCCGAGGCCGAGTTTGCCACTTCGCTCGATGAGGAAGAGGTGGTCGGGGTGGTTCTCCATCTCCTGCTTGATAACGGTGGCTGTGCCGTCGGGCGAGCCGTCGTCAACAAAGAGGAGGTCGAAGGATTCGCCAAGCGAAAAGACGCGCGAAATCATCGCACCAACATTTTCAATCTCGTTGTAGGTAGGGATTATGATAAGTTTTTTCATCTCTTTTTCTTCTGTGTATGGGGGTTTGCCCTTAAAACTCACAAATGTACAAAAAAATTGTCTAACTTTGTACAGATTTTTTCCGTTTTGCCTTTTAACGTAGTTTTCGGGCAGAACAAGTTACCTTTCAACGATGGCACACACCCTTAATCTCACCCTCACCCCGCGACAGGCGGTCTCCGAGGAGCAGTGGCTCCCGATAGCGTTGCGTCAGATTGGCGCACAACGTAGCCAATTGGCTCTGGCGCGTGTGGTGAAACGCTCGGTCGATGCACGTCATCGCACCCCGAAGGTGTTGCTTACTGTCGAACTCTATATCGATGGCGATGAGTTGCCACCTCCCGTACACTTCGACTACCCCAATGTGGAGCATAAGCGCGAGGTGATTGTGGTGGGTGGAGGCCCTGCCGGACTCTTTGCTGCCCTGCGCTTTATCGAACTCGGTCTGCGCCCCATTATCTTGGAACGCGGCAAGGAGGTGTCGGAGCGCAAGAGAGATATCGCCCGTATAGGTCGTGGCGGGGAGATTGATCCCAACTCCAACTACGCCTTTGGCGAGGGTGGTGCGGGTACTTTTTCGGATGGCAAACTCTTTACGCGAAGCAAGAAGCGTGGCGACTACAACCGCGCTCTCCAATCGCTTGTCTTTCACGGCGCACAACCCGAGATTCTCTACGAGGCACGCCCCCATATCGGGACGGACAGACTGCCGAAGATTATCGAGAATATCCGCCGCACGATTCGTGAGTGTGGTGGCGAGGTGATTTTCGACTGCCGAGTGAGCGAGATTCTTGTGCGTGACGGTGCAGTGCGCGGTGTTCGCACGGCCGATGGTCGCCAGTTCGATAGCGAGGTGGTGGTGCTTGCCACTGGCCACTCTGCGCGCGATATATATTATACCCTACATAATAGCGGCATCCGCATCGAGGCCAAGCCCTTTGCTATGGGTGTCCGCATTGAGCACCCGCAGGAGTTGATTGACACTATCCAATACCACTCCGCTGAGTGGCGCGAGGTGTTGCCGGCTGCCTCATATTCGCTTGTGGCTCAGGTGGGTGGGCGTGGTGTCTACTCCTTCTGTATGTGTCCGGGCGGTGTGATTGTGCCTGCGATGACCGACTCGGCAGAGTGTGTGGTCAATGGTATGTCCTCTTCGGCGCGTGGCTCGCGCTGGGCAAACTCGGGCATCGTGACCGAGATTCGCGAGGAGGATTACGGCTACCTGCGTGCCGAGTGGGGCGAACTTGCAGCACTCCGCTATCAGCAGGAGATGGAGATGAGGGCGCGAGCAGCAGGTGCCGAGGGTCAGAAGGCCCCCGCACAGCGAGCCACCGACTTTGTGGCGCATCGTCGCTCCTCCTCGACAGCCCGTAGTTCCTACACCCCGGGTCTGGTGTGTGGCGATATGTGGGAGTGGATGCCGAGGGTGGTTGCCGAATCGCTCAGGGGTGGTCTGATTAACTTCGACCGTCGTATGCACGGCTTCCTCACCAAGGAGGCTACGCTGATTGGCGTGGAGTCGCGCACCTCGACCCCCGTGCGTATCCCGCGCGACAAGGAGAGCCTGCAACATACCGAGGTGGCGGGGCTCTACCCTACGGGCGAGGGCGCAGGCTATGCGGGAGGTATCATCAGTGCTGCGCTTGATGGTGAACGAGTAGCCGAGGCCGCGGCTAAATTTCTAAACAGATAAAGGCCCGGTAGCGAGATGAGTAAAATGTAAAAAAATATGGAAGTTGTAAAGAAATATTTTGGTGACACACTGACTGCTAAGCAGTTGGAGCAGTTTGAGCAGATGAGGGAACTCTATGCAGAGTGGAACGCGAAGATTAATGTTATCTCGCGCAAGGACTTCGACTCGCTCTACCTCAAACACGTTCTCCACTCGCTGGCTATTGCTCGCGTGTGCAGGTTCGAGGTGGGGGCGCGCATCCTCGATGTGGGGTGTGGCGGTGGCTTCCCGAGTGTGCCGCTGGCGGTGATGTTCCCCGAGGCGCAGATAACGGCTGTCGACTCGATTGGCAAGAAGATAAAGGTTGTCGAGGAGGTGAGCCGTGGTCTGGGGCTCAGTAACTTGAAGGCTGTGAATGCCCGCGTGGAGAGCATTGAGGGCAAGTTCGACTTCGTGGTGAGCCGTGCTGTGGCGGTCACTTCGAGCCTTATGCAGTGGACTTGGGGCAAGATTGAACGCGGTGAGGGCAAGGGCACTTTGCCTAACGGTATGCTGCTCCTGAAGGGTGGCGACCTGGCCGAGGAGTTGGCTCTGGCACGCCATAGATTTGATATCTACCCCATTAAGGATATCTTCGATGAGGAGTTTTTTGCCGAGAAGGTGGTGGTCTATGGTCGCAAGTAGGGCGACTTTGGAGTAAAAAATGGGCCGTAAAAAGGTGTTTTTGAGGAGAAAATGGAGAAAAATGCAAAAAAATTTTTGTTAACATCAAAAATGTTATACCTTTGCACTCCGCATTGCGAATTGTAAATAGAGATAAGACAACAAAAAATATTTAAATAGCGCTATGAAAAGGACTTATCAACCCTCTAAGAGAAAGAGAATTAACAAACACGGCTTCCGTCAGAGAATGTCGACTGTAAATGGTCGCAAGGTTCTGGCTGCTCGCCGCGCAAAGGGCCGCAAGGTTCTGACCGTTTCGGACGAGATGCGTTTGAAATAGTGTTAATTCACTTTGAGAGATAGGTTGTTTCGGGAGAAACAACCTATTTTTTTATTACATCTATTTATGTTAGTAAGGTGTAGTAAAGCCTTGTATTGCTAATTAGCACTTCGACACCTGCCTCCTGCGGAGGCAATTAATAAGCGTTTACCCACCCCCTAAATCCCCCTCCTTAGAGGGGGACTTACTCCTCGGCTTTGCCGAGGCAAATATAGCGGGCACGACCGATTGTTTAGATGGGAAATTTGGGAATTATAGGAGTAATAGGAAATTAGAAAGGTTAAAGAGTGTAGGGAGATTAGAGAATTTAATGAACATAGGGACAATCCTTAATCTCCCTAAACTCCTTAAATTCCCTAATCTCCCTAATCTCCCTTTTATTGAAAAGTATTGCAGTGCGCAAGCACTCGCACCTCAAAAAAGTAAAGGCTCGCC
>JAFNVE010000037.1 GCA_017379955.1 Tidjanibacter sp.
ATCGGTGCACGTCATGCAGGCGAGGCATTCGGATCGAACTACGAACTCCCTAACCTCTCCGCATATTGCGAGACATGCGCTGCCATCGCCAACGTATACTGGAACTGGCGTATGTTCCTCCTCCACGGCGAATCAAAATACTACGACGTCATCGAACGTACACTCTACAATGGAGTAATCTCGGGCATCGGACTCGACGGCAAGCACTTCTTCTACCCTAACCCACTCGAAAGCGACGGTACATACCAGCGCAGCGAATGGTTCGGATGCGCATGCTGCCCAAGCAACCTCTGCCGCTTTACAGCATCGGTGCCAGGCTATATGTATGCCCACCACGACGACAACCTTTACGTCAACCTCTACATCCAGGGTACAGGAGAAATCGATATGGACGGTGGAGCCGTGACCCTCACACAGACTACCAACATGCCATGGGAAGGCAACGTAAGCATCAAGCTCGACAAGATTGCCAACCCTGGACGCGAAATCGCCATGATGCTCCGCTTGCCAGGATGGGCAAACGGACAGCCAGTACCATCCGACCTCTATTCATACGTCAACGCACAGAAGGCAGACATCACCGTCAAAGTGAACGGAGAAGCAACCGACTACACCATGGTCAACGGCTACATGACCATCAAACGCGCATGGACAGAAGGCGACGTGATCACATTCGATCTGCCAATGGACGTACACAAGACAGTGGCAAACGAACTTGTTGCCGACAACACCGACAAGATGTCTATCGAGCGCGGACCTATAGTCTACTGCCTCGAATGGCCTGAAAACCCTAACATAAACAGTTGTTTCATGACCGAAGCTGCAACAGCTCAACCAGAATGGACTGACGACCTCAACGGACTCTTGAAACTCAACGTTACTGAGGAAGGTTCGAACGGCATGACTGCCATACCATACTACGCATGGGCAAACCGCGGAATGGGCGTGATGAAAGTATGGATTCCACCCCGCAGGCAAGTTCGGACAGGAGCCTATGAGCACCCCGACCGACTTTACCTACACCGTCACGCTACCCGCCGAGATTAACACCCCCGAAGAGTACGCCGATATCATCGTCAAGACCCTGCCCGATGGCGAGCAGTTGCTCTTGGGCGAGGTAGCTCGCGTGGAGCTGGGAGTGGAGAGCTATGGCGTCGACTCCGCATTTGACGGCAAGCCCGGCTCACTGATGGTTGTCTACCAAGAGCCTGGGAGCAACGCTATGGATGTGGGCCGACAGGTCAAGGCGACAATGGCAACCCTTGCCGAGCGATTCCCGACGGGTGTGGAGTACGACACGGTGGTCGATGCTACGCTCTCGATTAGCGAGGGTGTGCGCGAGATTGTCAAGACACTACTCTTTGCGCTGGTCTTGGTGGTGCTCATCATCTATCTCTTCTTGCAGGATGTACGAGCAACGCTTATTCCGCTTGTGGCGATTCCCGTATCGCTGGTTGGTGCTTTTATGCTCTTCCCGCTGCTCGGTTTCTCGATAAATATCATCTCTCTGCTCGGCCTTGTGCTGGCTATTGGTCTGGTGGTCGACGATGCGATTATCGTTGTTGAGGCCACTCAGGTACATATCGAGCAGGGGATGGAGCCGCGCAAGGCGACTGCCAAGGCTATGCGCAGCGTGGCACAACCGATTGTCGCCACCACCATAGTCATTTTGGCGGTCTTTGTCCCCGTATCGTTCATTGGTGGCGTGGCGGGCAAACTCTTCCAGCAGTTCTCGGTGGGTATCTCGGTGGCGGTCGTTATCTCCGCCTTCAATGCCCTCACCCTCTCCCCCGCCCTCTGCTCACTCCTGCTCCGACCTGCACAGGAGAAGAAAAAGGGATTCTTTGGCGGGATTAACAGGGTGATTGACGGCTCACTTCGCAGATACAACGAGTCGACCACCCGCACCATACGCCGCACCACAAGGGTAGTGTTGATGGTGGTGGTGAGCCTTGTGGCTATCTTCGGACTTATGAAGGCACTCCCCTCGGCATTTCTCCCCACCGAGGACCAGGGCTACCTCCTGGTAACGGCAACCACCCCCGATGCCGCCTCCACCTCGCGCACCTCGGCAGCCATTGACGATGCGCGGCAGGTGATTGAGAGTGTTGATGGTGTGGTGGCGCAAGCCTCAGCCTCCGGTTTCGACCTGCTGAGCGGTATAGCCTCGACAAACTCGGGTATCATCTTCGTAGAACTCGCACCCTACGCCAAGCGCAAACTTACGGCAGGCGAGATTGCCGACCAGATAAATATGCTCCTTGCAGAAAGGGTAGCAAGTGGCACCTTCTACGCCTTCCAGCCACCCGCCATCCCCGGACTTGGCGTGACGGACGGCATTACTTTTATGTTGCAGGACAGAAGCGGAAGCGGTGTTGAGTATCTCGCGCAGATGGGCGACTCACTGAAAAAGGTGGTGAGCAAACTGCCCGAGATTGCGAGCCTCACCACCCAATTCAACGCCTATACTCCGCAGCGTATGTTAAAGATTGACAGAGAATTGGCGATGCAGCAGGGGGTGTCGCTCTCGGAACTGCACAACCTGATAGCGACCTATCTCGGTGGCTCGTATATCAACAACTTCAATCGTTTCGGGCAACTCTATCGCACCTATATTCAGGCCGATGCGGAGTATCGTCGCGACAAGCATAGCCTTGATAACTATTATGTTACCTCCGATTCGGGCGAGAGTCTGCCTCTATCGGGATTTGTGACGGTGATAGATACGGTGGGTGCGGAGTATATCACCCGCTTCAACCTCTACAACGCTATCTCCTACACCGCCACCCCCGCCAAGGGTTACTCCACAGCACAAGCGATGAACGCGCTGAGCAAGGCGATAGATGGGCAGATGCCCGACGATATCTCGCTGGCGTGGAGCGGTGTCTCGTTCCAGGAGGCGCAGACCTCTCAGGGCGAGGGGACAACCTACCTCCTTGCGCTGGTCTTCATCTTCCTCGCGCTGGCGGCACTCTACGACAGTTGGGCACTGCCCGTGAGTGTGATGATGGGCGTGCCGTTTGCGGTGATGGGTGCGCTGCTGGTGGTATGGGTGGCACACCTCATTTCGCCAATCTACACCGACAATGTCTATATGACAATCTCGCTGGTGATGCTCATATCGCTCGCCGCCAAGAACGCTATTCTGGTGGTCGAGTATGCCAACCGACTCTTCTTCGAGGAGGGCAAGTCGCTCGAGGAGGCGGCGATGGGGGCGGCTAAGTTGCGCGTACGGCCTATCGTGATGACCGCCCTCGCCTTTATCATCGGTGTCCTGCCGCTTGTGTTTGCCTCGGGTGCCTACTCGACAGCACGCAGGGTGATGGGTCTGGCACTTGTGGGTGGTATGTCGGTGGCGACGATGGTGGGTATATTTGTCTATCCCGCCCTATACTACCTCATCGGCAGATGGAACCACTTGGAGAAAAAACGTGAACGCAAAGCAAAACAAATACCCGTATAGTTATGAAAATTTTTGTTCGATTATCTCTGCTCGCCATCACTTTGGTTGGGTTAGGATTTGGCCTCAGCAGTTGCTCGGTCACCCTGCCCCAGACCTCGGGGGTCGAGATTCCCGATAGTTACATCTTCGCCACCCCCACCGAGAGTGACGCCTATCCCGACTACATTGAGCCGTGGTGGGAGGTCTTTGGCGACACAACACTAAACAGGCTCATCACCACAGCACTCGCCAATAACCGCAACCTCGCCGTGGCCGTGTCGCGTGTGGAGCAGGCTCGCGAGCAGATAGCCATAGCACGCGCGGCACACCTCCCCTCCTTTGTGGGGAGTGCCGAGGCGGGGGCAACCTACCCCAAGGACAAACCACACTACATCGGGCAGGCCTACTCGATAGGGGCGACAATGTCGTGGGAGATACCTCTCTTCGGCAATGCGCGACTGACGGAGGAGGCACAGATAAACAACTACCTGGCCACCGAGTGGGGCTATCGAGCCACTATGCTCTCCCTCTCGGCGCAGGTGGCAACGACCTATTTCGAGTGGTTGCAGTATGCGCGCAGTCTGGAGATTGTGCGCCGCAGTTACGCCCTGCGCTTGGAGGCACAGCAGAAGATTGACTCGCTCCACACCTACGGCTTTGCCTCGGGAGTCGACTTGGAACAGGCGCGTAGCCTAACCGCCACAGCAGCGGCCGATATCCCCGCCTACGAACGGTCGCTCGTGCAGACCAACCTGGCACTCAACTCCCTGATTGGCGCACCACCCGCACTCATCGCCACCGCCCCTCAGTGGGAGATTTATATACCCGAGGAGGTGGGGGTGGGCATCCCATCCGACCTGTTGGAACGCAGACCCGACCTGATGGAGGCGTGGCACACGATGAACGCGGCGGCAGCCAAAGCAGGACTCGCACGCCTCGACCGTCTGCCGAGCATACCCCTCACCGCCTCGGGTGGCATAGCCTCCTCGGCACTGCGCGAATTGTTCAAGGGCAACCCGTTCAGCTGGTCGGCAACGCTATCTGTCACCGAGCCGATATTCAACTTCGGGAGACTGCGCAGGGCGGAACGCATAGCGTTGGAGGATTACCGACAGGCGGCACTGAGTTATGAGCAGACCTTCCTGTCGGCACTCTCGGAGGTAGAGAATGCGCTGGTGGCCATCAAGAGCTATGGCGCACAGACACAGTGGATGGAGAGTATCGTGGAGTCGAACAGAAAGGTGAGCCAGCTCACCGACAGACTCTACTTCGACGGTATGTCGGACTACCTGAACGTGATTGAGGCAGAGCGAAGCTTCTACTCCTCACAACTGCAATATATCTCACTGCTCACCGCACAACTCAGCAGCTATGTCGACCTCTACCGCGCCCTCGGTAGCGGAGTTGGAGAATAAGAGAAAATGCAAAATTCAAAATGCAAAATTCAAAATTAAGTAAAGCAGCCGAGTTTGTTCGACACCAACTCGGTTGCTTTATTATAAAGGGAGATTAGGGAGTTTAGAGAATTTAGGGAACTTAGGGATAATCCTTAAACTCCTTAAACTCTTTAAACTCACTATAAAAATACTCGCGGGTACGATTTTTCGTACCCGCGCATATTTAGAAATCAATTCATTGTTTTTCCATCTTTTTCCCAAAAAGATGGAGTCAAAAACGGCACGAGGAGCGATTTTCGGGGTTGTTGCTTGTCGTCAGGGAGGTGCTCGCTTCGCGCATTTGAAAGCCATCAAATGGTCAGCACCTCTACTTCCTTCCGACTGCGCAACACCCTATTTCCGAAAATCGCTGTCGTGAACCTCTTGCGGTGCGGTGCACCGCATTAGAAATAGATTTTCTCCCCAATGGCTTCACGGGTACGAAAAATCGTACCCGTGAAGATGGTAGGCAGTGCAAAAGGGAGGTTAGAGAGAGTGAGGGAACTTAGGGATAATCCTTAAACTCCTTAAACTCCTTAAACTCCTTAAACTCCTTAAACTCCTTAAACTCCTTAAACTCCTTAAACTCCTTAAACTCCTTAAACTCCTTAAACTCCTTA
>JAFNVE010000038.1 GCA_017379955.1 Tidjanibacter sp.
ACGTAAACCGTCTTCACGAGGATGTAGATGCCTCGGTGAGCTTCGACAAAGTCCTGCTGACTGATAATGACGGTCAGGTAGTAGTAGGCACACCTGTAGTAGAAGGGGCCAAAGTAACTGCAAAAGTTCTCAAACACCTCAAAGATGACAAGGTCATCGTGTTTAAGAAGAAACGCAGAAAAGGTTATAAGGTTAAAAATGGCCACCGCCAGCCTTTGACCCAGATTCTTATTGAGGAGATAACTGTTGCTTAACTTTTAAAAAATTCATCGGAAATGGCACACAAGAAAGGTGTAGGTAGTTCGAAGAACGGCCGTGAGTCGGAGAGCAAACGACTCGGTGTTAAGTTGTTTGGCGGCGAATTTGCCAAAGCAGGCAACATCATTGTACGTCAGAGAGGTACTGTTCACAATCCTGGTGAGAACGTAGGTATGGGTAAAGACCACACTCTTTTCGCTTTGGTTGACGGTACTGTAACCTTCACTAAGAAGGCAACCGGCAAATCGTTTGTAAGCGTTACTCCCCTCGGTGAGTAATCACAAACAATGACAACAAAAAAAAAGACCTCGATTTTGTCGAGGTCTTTTTTTTGTCGGAATAACTGAAAAATTATTCCTAAACAGCTGAGGTAGGTTTGTTTGCTCAGTTGCTACATAGCTCCTTTTAGCGTGCAGGCATAGGCTGAGGATTCGGTTGCAAGTTTGTGTGCTTCGGCAAGTGTGTCACCTCGCAGCCACGCCACCACAAAGCCTGCCGTGAAGGCGTCGCCCGCACCTACGGTGTCGACCACCTCCACATCTACCACTCCACGCTCATCTGCCTCTGTTGCGCTCACTACAAGACTACCCTTGGCTCCTCGTGTGAGGACTACTGCATGCAGATTGTAGCGACCGAGAAGCGCACGACAACGGGCAGTGTCATCACCCTCTACACCCAACATAGGTGCTACGATATCCATCTCTTCGTCGTTGATTTTGAGGATGTCTGCTATCTGCAACGACTTCTCAATAATCTCTTGCGAGTAGTAGTGTTGACGCAAGTTTATGTCGAATATTTTCAGGCAACCATCGGGCAGGGCGGCGAGGAAACGCTCAATTGTAGCTGCCGATACCTCCGACCTCTGGGCGAGCGAGCCAAAACATACGGCTGCTGCCTCCTCGGCAAGACTATGCATCGCTGAGGTGTAGGGGATGTTATCCCACGCCACTCCCTCGCATATCTCGTATGAGGGCACACCGCGCTCGTCAAGGGTCACTGCCACCGTGCCGGTAGGATAAGCCACTCGCTCTATATGCGCTGCGAGCCCCTTATCTGTAAGCAAAGCAACAATCTCATCGCCGAGAGGGTCATTACCCACGGCACTCACTGCCACACCTGCACCTCCCAAACGGGTCGCGTGATAGGCAAAGTTGGCGGGTGCTCCGCCTAGTGCCTTGCCTGTGGGAAGCATATCCCAAAGTATCTCCCCAAGTCCTATAATCTTATCTGCCATATCACTTACTCCATTTTATATACGGTAACATCCTCGGCTTTCAGACTCTTACTGTCGCTGAAAAACTCGATAGAATCGTATGGCTCATTGGGGAATACGCAGTTGGTGAAGACCACATCACCATCGTTGATGAAGAGCTCTGTCGAGTGCTTATCCACATAGAGTTCCAACTCGTACGACTTCGCCTCGGGTACGGGAGTCACAATGGGTGTTGTTATGTAACGCTCCGAGAAATCAACCTTACCACTCTTCGAGCGGTCGAGGGTAAGAGTACCCTCAGCAGGGTCAAAACGGAACTCGGCATATTCACCCAGCGAGTTGCACAGACGGAAGCCATACTCGCCATTGCCCTTGGGGGTCAGACGCATAGTCATACCGTACGCACCATCGAAGCCATCCATCAAGTCACCGATATAAGCCTTACCTTTTACCTTAATATCCACAGGCTCAGTTGCCTGCTTACGGGCAGCATATACCTCGACAGCAGGACGGCTCGCCAGGAAGAGGTGGTTGCCATTGTGTTTCAGACTCAGTTCGCGAGGCAGGGTCATTGCGTTGCGATAGTAGCGTGTGGGGGTGAAGTTGGAGTAGTTCCAATTGCTCATCCAGCCCATAAATACATGGCGACCCTCAACATTGCCGAAGGTTACACCAGCATAGTTATCCACACCCCAATCAATCCAGAGGGGATAAGGAAGGGGGTCGGCATGGAACTCCTTACCATCAAAATCACCTATAAAATATTGGGTAACACTACCGCCATTGGGGCCACCTGGGTTGATACTTACGAGCAACACCCACTTCTCCTCGCCATTGTACTCCATGCGGAGCAGGTCGGGACACTCCCATACAGCAGCGTGCGAGCCGATACCACGACCAAACTCGCTGAGTTTCTCCCAATTCTTCAAATCCTTTGAGCCGTAGAAGGTTATCACCTCGCCCGTAGCGAGCGACATCACCCATTTGTCGTCAATCCACGCTACTTTCGGATCACGATAGTCGCGATGTGCAGGATCGGCAAGCACAGGGTTACCCTCATATTTGGTAAAGGTGCGGCCTCGGTCGTTACTCCACGCAATGCTCTGTCGCTGCATACGACCTGCCGAGGTGTAGATGGCAACAATTGCATCCTTGCCAAAGCCGGCAGTGTTGTTCGCATCGACCACCGAACTACCCGAGAAGATAGCACCAAGCGAGTCGGGCGCAACAATCAGCGGAAGATTCTCCCAATGCATCAAATCCTTAGATACGGCATTACCCCAATGCATATTGGAGTGGGTTGTGCCGTATGGGTTGGACTGAAAGGCGAGGTGCCACTCGCCATCGTGGTAGACCATACCGTTGGGGTCGTTTGTCCAGCCAAAGTAGGGAGTGAAGTGGTATTTGGGGCGATACTGCTCGTCGTACTCCATAGGGATAGAGTCGGCAAATCGCACCCCGTCTGCCTCGCCACCTGTAATAGTTACGGTCACCTGCTTACCCATTTTGTCGGCCATATCGATAGGAATCCAATAGGTTGCACTCTCGGCCGATGCAAGACGTATTGTCTGAGGCTCGCCGAGCAACGACTCGCCATCCATGGTGAGTGTCAGGCTCGCCATCGAGCCATTGTCTGCTGCGGGCACCAACATATAGCGAGCAGATACGGTCATCTCTCGCTTCGACTCCTTCATCTGAGCGCGAGGCTGAGCCACCAACACAACACTCAGTGTCAGCGACAGGAACAGTGTTGATAAAAATCTAAATTTCATAAAAGTCATTAGTTATTAGGTTAGTATTTTATTTTATATTAATATCATTATTAAAATAATTGCAAATATTTATATTTGTTTTTAATTTTTCTTAATATATTAAAACCAATAAACCGAAAGAGAATAAATAAATTATTAAAAATATTTAATAATACTACTTATTGTGTTCAATATCACAACCGGCACAATTACCCGAACAGAGCGACTCATCGCCACAATCTGCACCATCGCCACGCTCCGCAGCATCCATCTCACGTGTCTCCTGAACAGCGCACTTAATGCCACTCTCTCGCATCAAGGGGTGAGTACTAATCTCGGTCTCCTCGCGGTGTGAGCCATCCTTTTTGGTCAGGGCAATAGTCATCGCAAAGGCGAAAAAGGCGATAATCGCAACAGCAGCCAGCAGTGTTACAAGCGTTTCAGACATAATTCAAGAGTTTTATAGTATAACTTTTATCAAGTTTTTGCGTTTGATTTCTGCAAAAATAGTAAATTTGCATCAATAATCATATACGAAAATATGAAGATAGTTATTGCAGGTGCAGGAGAGGTAGGCAACCATCTTGCCAAGATGCTCGGCGGTGGCGACCACGACCTGACGGTTATCGACACCGATATCAAGTTGCTCGAAGATGTTAGCAGTGTTGCAGATGTCATCACTGTCGAGGGCGACTGCTCGTCATTTTCGGTATTGAAGAAGGCTGCCGCACGCAAGGCAGACCTCTTTATTGCCGTAAACCACGATGAGAACCTCAATGTGCTCTCGGCAATTCTCGCCAAACAACTTGGTGCAAAGAAGTCGATTGCGCGAGTGGATAACAAGGAGTATCTCGAGCCCAACAACAAGGAGATTTTTATCGATATGGGTATCGACTATCTCTTCTACCCCGAGCAGATTGCAGCGCGTGAGGTTATCACCCTGCTTGGTCAATCTTCGACTACCGAGTATGTAGATTTTTCGGGCGGTCGTCTGTCGCTTGTAGGTTTCCGCCTGGATACCGGCTCGCCTTTTATTGGCAAGACGATAGCAGAGATTGACAAGTCTATCCCCAATGTACAATTCCGAATCGTTGCAATTACCCGCAACGACAAGACAATCATCCCTAACGGAAGCGTACAGATTGACGAGGACGATACTATCTACATCATCACCAACCGCCAGCACGTCCGCAACATTGTCGACTACTCGGGCAAGACTAATATCGAGATTAACAACCTGATGATTCTCGGTGGTAGTCGAATAGGTATGCGAGTGGCTGCCGACCTGCAAGAGGAGGTGAATGTAAAACTTATTGAGTACAATGCCGACAAGGCCTACAAGTTGGCCGAGATGCTTGACAACACCCTGATTATCAACGAGGATGGCCGCGACCTTGAAACAATGCTCGAAGAGGGTCTGGCAAATATGGACGCATTTGTGGCCGTAACGGGTCGCTCGGAGACCAACATCCTGGCTGCAATGATTGCCAAGCGTATGGGTGTTAAGAAGGTGATTGCCGAGGTGGAGAACCTCAACTATATCAACCTTGCCGAGAGTATCGGTATCGACACAATCATCAACAAGAAACTTATTACCGCAAGTAATATATTCCGCTTCACGATGAGCACCGATGTACAGGCTATCCGCTGTCTGAACGATAGCGACGCTGAGGTTATGGAGTTCATCGTAAAGCCCAACTCCCCCGCAACAAAGGTTACCGTAGCTGACCTCGACTTCCCCAACGAGGCCATTATCGGAGGTGTGGTGCGTGGCGACAAGGTCTTTATCGCCGAGGGTTCGACCCGCATCCAAGCCTACGACAGAGTGGTAGTATTCTCGCTTCCCTCTGCGATTGGCCGTATTGGAAGATTTTTTAATTAATGACAGATGACACTGATTAACAGAGCAGTCAACACATTTTTCGCACCTCGTCGTAGGGAGATAGAGTATTTCAAAGAGCACCCTATCGAGGTACAGACCCAGCAATTCGCACGCCTCATCGAGGAGGTCAGTCGGACAAAGATAGGTGCCGACCACAATATCCTGCGCGGTTGCTCTTACACCCAATTCGTGCGCAAGATGCCTATTATCGACTACTCCGATATGGAGGCATACGTTGAGCGCATCCGTGGTGGCGAAGAGGGCGTACTCCACACCTCACCCGTAAGGTGGTTTGCCAAGAGCAGCGGCACAACAAACTCGAAGAGTAAATATATACCCGTCACCACAGCGGGCCTTCGCGCCAGCCACCTGAGAGGCCCGAAGGATGTGATGGCAATTTTCTGCCACACATTTCCAAACAGCAAGGTGCTCGACGGCAAGATGTTGACGCTGGGCGGGTCGAAGAAGTTGGAGAACGACTCAGACAAGATTTTGGCGGGCGACCTCTCCTCAATCCTTATAGACAACACCCCTCGTTGGGCTTCGTGGATGCGTATGCCGAGCAAGCGCACCGCACTACTTGCCGACTTCGACGAGAAGGTGCGCAAGATTTGCGAAGAGTCCGTACATCAAGACATCCGTTCTTTTAGCGGCGTTCCCTCGTGGAACCTGGTGATGCTCAACAAGGTGCTCGAATACACAGGCAAGGATAACATCCTCGAAGTGTGGCCTAATATGGAGTTGTTTGTTCACGGTGGTATGAACTTCGGCCCCTACAAGGAGCAGTATGCCAAGATTATACCCTCGCTCGATATGAAGTATATGGAGACCTACAACGCCTCCGAGGGATTCTTTGCCATTGCCGAAGAGCCATACTCCAACGAGATGCTCCTGATGCTCGACTACGAGACCTTCTACGAGTTTCTGCCCACCGATTCGCTCGACAACCCTTCGCGAGCAGTGCCCCTGGAGGGTGTGCGCACGGGAGTAAACTATGCGATGATTATCACCACATCCAATGGTCTGTGGAGATATATGATTGGCGACACGGTAGAGTTCACCTCCACATCGCCCTACAAGATTCGTATAACGGGCCGTACAAAACTCTTTGTCAATGCCTTTGGCGAGGAGGTGATTATCGACAATGCAGCTCGCGCAATCACTGCCGCCTGCAAGGCAACCGGTGCCGATGTTGCAGAGTACACTATGGCACCTGTCTATATGAGTGGCAAGGAGAAGGGGGCGCACGAGTGGGTGATCGAATTCCATAAAGAGCCCGAGGATATTGAGGCATTTAAGGCTGCACTCGACACTGCTCTGCAACAGGAGAACTCCGACTATGAGGCCAAGCGCAAGGGCGACACCACACTTCACGCACCAATCATTACCGTAGTGCCCAAGGGAACATTTATGGAGTGGTTGCGTAGCGAAGGACGTTTTGGCGGACAGTGCAAAGTACCCAGACTGAGCAACGACCGAGGCCATGTGGACAGCATAAGGGCCTTTTTGCATATTGACTAACTGAGAAACTACTAACCACCATTAAACCAAACCACTATGTATATAGCAATAGCAGGTAATATCGGTAGCGGCAAGACTTCGCTAACCCAACTCCTCGCACAGCGCTTCAATGCTCGCGCCTACTACGAGGATATCGACAACCCCTACATTGGCGACTTCTACGACGATATGAATCGTTGGTCGTTCAACTTCCAGATTTACTTCCTTGCAAGCCGCATCAAGCAGACCAAGGATATGCTGGCAGGCGAGGGAAATGTAATTCAGGATCGCACAATCTATGAGGATGCACACATCTTTGCGGGCAACCTCCACCAGATGGGGCTGATGTCGTCGCGCGACTTCGGTACCTATATGCGAATTTTCGACCTCACCAATGGTCTTGTACCTCAGCCTGACCTGCTGATTTATCTCAAAGCGAGCGTACCCACTCTGGTAAGCCAGATTCTCAAACGCGGTCGCAACTATGAGATGGGTATCGATATCGACTACCTCGAGAGATTGAACAAACGATATAACGATTGGATTGAGAATAGTTACAAGGGTAAGGTTCTCACAATCGATGTTGACAATAACGACTTTATTCTCAACCCCTCGTTGATTGACGAGATTGAGAAAAAGGTTAGAGAGATGTGTGCTGAATAATAGCACAAAGAACAGACAATCAGATGGGAAGAGTAGCCATTAAGGAGGAATTCAAGAGGATGATGGAGGGTATTCTCGGAGGCGAGAGTGCCGACCTGCTTACTGCGCTCGACACCGAGCCTCAGGTGAGCATCCGCTACAACCCCTTCAAGGTACAGTCGCGCCCCGAGGGCGAGGGTGTGCCGTGGAATCGTTATGGCTACTATCTCGACTCCCGCCCCATCTTCACCTTCGACCCACTCTTCCACGCGGGTAACTACTATGTGCAGGAGGCGGCCTCCATGTTTGTAGGCCACCTGCTGGCAGGTGCTACCGATGGCGAGGAGGGATTGCGACTGCTCGATTTGTGTGCCGCACCTGGTGGCAAAACCACACTCTACTCCGCACAAGTGGGATTAGAGGGTTTGGTGGTAGCCAACGAGCCGGTCAGAAACAGAGCCAAAGTGTTGGCCGAAAATGTACGCAAGTGGGGACTTGGCAATGTGGCTGTTACGATGAATGACCCGCAGGCTATTGCCGAGGCACTGCCCGAGTGGTTCGATGTGGTGGCCGTTGACGCCCCCTGCTCTGGCGAGGGTATGTTCCGCAAGGACGACCGCACAAGAGAGGAGTGGACTCCCGAGGCTGTAAGGATGTGCGCACAGCGTCAGCGCACCATACTCAGCGAGGCGTGGAGGGCTTTGCGCCCTGGCGGAGTGCTGATTTACAGTACCTGCACCTTCAACCGCGCAGAGGACGAGGAACAGGTAGAGTGGCTGACAGAAGAGTTTTATACAGAACAGGTTGACATAGAGATAGACCCAACGTGGGGTATAACCGTTACTGAGGTGGCAGGCCACAATTGCTACCACTTCTATCCCCATCGCTCGCGTGGCGAGGGACTATTTGCAGTGGTATTGCGCAAGGGCGAGGCAAGGAGCAAACAGCGCCCCACCCGACCCCGCCGCACCGCACTCACCCCCGCTCCAAAGAAGGAGTACGGCGAGTTGGGTCGTTGGGTGGCAAACCCCGAGGCGATGCGCTTTGTCACGGCTGGTGACCGCTATTTTGGTTATTATGAGTGGCATAGCGAGCCGATGAGTTATGTGAGCGACAGGCTCAATGTGATATATTCGGGCGTATGTATGGGGCAGATGTTTGGTGGTAAATTACGCCCCGACCACGCTTTGGCACTCTTCCACGACCTCAGCGAGAAGGTGGCTCGCACCGAACTATCGCGCTCGGAGGCTATGGCATACCTGCGCAGGGAGAGTCCTGCCGAGATTGCCGCAAAGATGAGCGAGGGCATCGGCGCACTCTGCTACGAGGGTTGCGCGATCGGTTGGGCAAAGAGGATTGGAGCAAGAATTAATAATATGTTACCCTCGGAGCTGAGGGTACTCACCAAGGAGAGCGAGGAGGAGATATGGCAAGAATAGTTATCGGACTTTCGGGAGGTGTAGACTCCTCAGTTGCGGCATATCTGCTCAAAGAGCAAGGGCACGATGTCGTGGGGCTCTTCATGATAAATTGGCACGACACGGAGGGCACTCTCAGTGGTGCTTGCCCGTGGGAGGAGGACAGGCTGATTGCCGAGATGGTAGCACGCAAGCTCGATATCGGATTCTATGTTGTCGACCTCAGCGAGCAGTATCGCCAGAGGGTGGTCGACTATATGTTCTCGGAGTATGAGAAGGGTCGCACGCCCAATCCTGACGTGCTGTGCAACAGAGAGATAAAGTTCGATGTATTTGTCGAAGAGGCCAAACGATTGGGGGCTGAATATGTCGCCACGGGCCACTACTGCCGCAAGGAGAGCACGACAGACGAGGAGGGTATTGTTCGCCATCGCCTGCTTGCAGGTAGCGACCCGAACAAGGACCAGAGTTACTTCCTCTGCCAACTCTCGCAGGAGCAACTATCGATGGCACTTTTCCCCATTGGCGACCTGCTAAAACCCGAGGTGAGAGAGATTGCCACAAAGTTGCATCTTGCCACCGCCACCCGCAAAGATTCGCAGGGTATCTGCTTTGTGGGCAAGGTCGACCTTCCAGTATTCCTGCAACAGAAGTTAAAGGCTAAGAAGGGTAGAATTATTGAGATTCCCGCCTCGTGGGAGGGATATGCACAATACAACGAATTGGACCAAGAGGCGAGCCGTACGATTGCCGAGGGTAATAGTCCAAGCGAAGAGCAACTCGCAGCACTCGCCACCCCATTTGCATATACCCCCGCCGATGGCAAGAAGGTAGGCGAGCACGGCGGCGCGCACTTCTACACGATTGGCCAGCGCAA
>JAFNVE010000039.1 GCA_017379955.1 Tidjanibacter sp.
AAAATGTTTGAATTTTCCTCATTATCAGTAGCTTTTGTGGTCGATAACTCCTATTTTCTGTTCTGTTTGTCCTATGCTTTGTGCGATTTTTTTTTTACCGCCACCTGCCGTATATTTAAATAAGGAGGAAAATGGGGGATTGAATTGTGGATTATCGACAAATTTTCCTATTTTTGTAGATTGACTATTTTGTGCATAGTCATCAAGGGCGTGGTTTGCGAAATCATATCCCTGCCGAGAACGAGATTGACAATTACTATTGCAAGATAAAAACGAAGAAAAATGTGTAAAAATTTAATGGAGATTGATGCTGTGAAGAAGCACATCAAGTTCTATCCCGATTGGCCTACCGAAGGTATCAACTTTATCGACATTATGCCTTTGCTGGCTGATGCTGAGGCGTTCCGTGCTGTTGTCGATGCGATTGACGAGTGCGTAACTGCTCCCAATGTGGCTGCTCCCGAGGCTCGTGGTTTCCTCTTTGCGTCGCCGCTGATGATGACCAATGGCGGTGTGGAGTGCGTGATTCCCTTCCGCAAGAAAGGCAAGTTGCCTCACTCGGGCGACGACCTGGTAGGTGTGTCGATTGTCAAGGAGTATGGCGAGGACAACCTCTTCTTCCGCAAGAGTGACCTCAGCGAGGCGCGCGTTACCGATGGCGTGATTGAGGTAACCCTCTTCGACGATATCCTGGCTACGGGTGGTACTGCTGTCGGTATGGCAGAGCGTCTGTCGGCACTCACCGTGGAGCGCGATGGCGTGGCCTATCCCGTCAAGGTGAAGGAGTTTGTATTTATGGGTGAGATTGAGGTGTTGGAGGGTCGTGCACGACTCGAAGCCATTGCGCCCGTTAAGTCCTTGATTAAATTTTAATACCATATAAAATCAAAGGCCGCCCTGCTTGTGGGCGACCTTTGATGTGTGGTTGGCAATAAACCTTTCGGCCTAAGCGTTAATTACGGTAGGCTGAAGAGGTGGGGTACTACTCAGCAACAGCGATTTTGTCCACTCTGCGCTGGTGGCGACCACCCTCGAACTCCGCGCCAAGGAAGGCGTCGACAATAGCGACAGCCTCATCATTGTCGATGAAGCGTGCGGGGAGCGAGCAGACGTTAGCATCGTTGTGCTGACGGGCAAGGGAGGCAATCTCGGGCAACCAGCAGAGTGCAGCACGCACCTTCTGGTGTTTGTTGAGAGTCATCGAGATACCGTTTGCCGAGCCGCAGAGGGCGATACCCAGAGGTACCTCACCATTTTCGAGGGCTGTGCCCAGAGCGTGTGCGAAGTCGGGGTAGTCGCAACTATCCTCGCTCGAAGTACCAAAGTCGTAAACGTCGTAGCCACGGGCCGAGAGAAGGCCAACGAGGAACTCCTTCATCTGGAATCCTGCGTGGTCGGAGGCAATGCCGATTTTTTTAGTCGTTGTTTCCATAGTTTAGTGTCGTTTTACGAGTGTAAAATTAGAAAAATTTTTGGGGGCGTGCAACTTTATTGCCCCTTATTGTATCTTATTTAACGAAGGAGTATATTGTGACCACTAACCAAATGCTTGAAGGGTGCCGCAAGGGTGACCCCGAGGCTCGCAGAGAACTCTACGAGTGGCTTGCCGCTCGTATGTTTGGCGTGGTCCGCAGATACGTCAATGACAGGGCCACGGCCGAAGATTTGTTGCACGACGGATTTGTAACTCTCTTCACCCGCATAGGCGACTATCGCGGTGAAGGCTCCTTCGAGGGGTGGTGTCGCAGGATTTTCGTGAATACCGCGCTGGGATGGCTTCGCAAGAGTTCGCCCGTGTGGAGCGAGGATTACTCCGAGGTACCCGCCTCATCCCGTCAGGTGGAGGCCGATGCAGTGGCAAAGATATCGGCTGAGGATTTGGTTAAGTGTATAGACCAACTGCCTGTCGGATATCGCACAATCCTGAACCTCTACGCTGTCGAGGGTTACTCACACGCCGAGATAGCAGAGAAGATGGGGATTAGCGAGAACACCTCCCGTTCGCAATATTCGCGAGCGAGAGCCAAACTTTTAGAGATAGTAGAGAGAGATTTAGAATATGAAAAGGGAGAGATTTGAAGAGCTGCTGAGCGATAAGTTGCAGGAGTTCTCCGTGGCACCGCCAGAGGGGCTCTTCGACCGCATATCTGCTTCGCTGGATGAGATTCCCGCCGCCGCACCCGCCCCTGTGGTGCGACGCAGGATTCCTATGTGGCGTTACGCTTCGGCGGCTGCGGCTGTGCTCCTTGCCATCGGCATCTCGTGGCTGACCATTGAGCGTACATCGGAGGAGCCTCAGGCACTCCTCGCCACCACTCAGCCCACACAGCCCACCCTCGCAGCACCACCCGCCAAGGTGGCCGAGGTGGCCACAGCACAACCCCTTGCCACCGAGCAGGAGAGTATCACAGACCGTCTGCGCACCCTCTTCTTTGAGGAGATTGCAGAGGAGCAACTCGCACAAATAGAGATTCCAACCGAGGGTATCACACCCCAAGAGCTCCTCGCCGACCAGACTGACGAGTCGGAGAAAGCAGACAATACCAAACCACAGATTGAAGGACCGCAACTTGAAGATGCACCTCGCTCGAAGCGCAGGGCAGAGCAGGGCGACGAGGCTACCGAGGCGTGGCGTCGTGCAATGGCCGAGCAGTATGCTGCCGAGCGTCGTGGCGGTGTCGTAGCATCGCTCTATGGCGGTAACGGTGGTGTGATGGGTAGCGGTAGCCTTAATGAGCGTGGCTTGGCATCGCTTCTGAGTAACAATATGATGGTCAACGAGGTGGTTGACGAACTGTTGATGGCACAGTCATTTCGTGCGCCGCAGGAGGCTAAACTCAAACATAGTATGCCTGCTAGTGTCGGTGTCGGTGTGAGCCTCCCATTGACCAATAAGTTGGCTTTTGAAACAGGTGTAGTATACAACTACCTCCACTCGGCATCCAATCAGGAGCAGGCAATGAGCACCTACTCCAAAGAGCGACACCTCCACTATATCGGTATTCCCGTAGGTTTGAGTTACAACCTACTTGACAGGAACGCTTTCGACCTCTATGCGCACAGCAGTTTTATGTTGGAGCGCGGTGTGTCGGGGCGTGATGTTGTTTTGATGGATGGCAAGAAGACAATGGAGACCAAGATTGAGTACGAAGGTTTCCAGCCCTCAGTTGACTTGTCGGTGGGTGCAATGTTCACCGTTGGTAACATCGGTCTTTATGCACAGCCAGGCCTCTCCTACTACTTTGGCACTGCATCGCAGCCTGCCAACTACCGTACGGAGAACCCCATCAGCCTCTCGCTGAGAGTGGGTATGAAGTTCCTCTTCGGAGAGGGTAAGAAGTAGAGCGAGAGTAAATTAGTAACGAGATTAATAAAATAGGTAAATATGAAAAAAGTTCTTTTTTATTTCACTGCACTTGTGATGGGTCTGGCACTCAACACATCGTGTATTTTAAGCAACAATGGCGAGGATGAGCCCGAATATGTGGTAAGTTATGGCTGTCTGATTGACGATGGCGGTGTAGGCTATCGCAACTGCATCGTTACCGACTCGGGTCTGCACATGATTATCTACGAGAGCAATGTTGCTCAGGAGGCTATCAACAACCAGAAGGAGCGCGTCTTGGCTAACTACACTATCCTTAGCGGACCCGATGAGTATGGCGACTACTACATCCGCCTGAATGCCTTCTACAACCTGTTGACAGACGAGATTATCCCCTCGAAGTATCTTACTGAGGAGCAGAAGAAGAATCTTGGTGACGATCCCATCAATGTAACTTCGGCAACCATCTCGGCAGGCTATCTCAATATGCCTATGATTGCCCTCTATGGTGAGAACAACAAGGAGACTGCTCACAAGCTTCAGTTGGTCTATAATATGGAGGAGAGCACAGAGCACAAGTATGTCTTCGACCTCTACCACAATGCCTATACCGACAAAAACGGTACTCTGGCTGTTGGTATGTATAGCTCTTTCCCCATCAAGCATATCATCCCTCAGGACAACCCCGACAGGTCGTATGATGTCGAGGTGCGCTGGAAATGGTATCAGGGTGCAAGCATCGGCAATTGTGGTGTGACCGGTATATATAGCCCCGGCAATAAAGCCATCGTACAGCTTACAGGTACATACGGTAGCCAGATGTAGTCAGGCAAGCGGCCCAAAAACCGTACCGTATCATTTATAGTTTTTCACGTGGACGGGAGGATTGTTTAGCGGAACAACCCTCCCGTTTTTTTTGGAGTGTGAAACAAGGTTAGGAACTGTGAACTTTTGTTGCTCTTTCGGGCTCTTTCCGAGTGTTGTCCTCAGGTCATAGCCCCACTATGCCCTTGCGGTAACCCTCGAAAATGGCCTCGAAATATCCCCAAAATTTCTGTGTTCCCAACCTCGTTTCCCGCTCCTTGGAGTGCGTATGCAGAAAAAAAACGGGAGGGGGGAGGGGCAAGAAACAAAAAGAGCAGTGGTTTTTCCACTGCTCTTTTTTTTAGTTAAATAGTCCTTGGGTGATAGCCATACGCATATCGATAAGGTATTTTGCCTTGGGTTTTTCTCCTTTGAGCAAGAAGCCGAGGGCGATGACGAGTGTGCCCCACCACTTCACCTGTTCGGCACAGACCCTCTTGAAATAGGCCCATTTGCCACGCCGCTGGGTGCGCAATTTCTCGCTGCGGCCTGTCATATAGCAGAGGTTGAGGAAATAGCCTCTTGTTAGTTTATAGGCGGGGATGATGTGATAAATCTTCGCCTCGGGCAGAAACCATATCTCCTCGCCAGCCCTCTGCATACGGAAGAAGAACTCCTTCTCCTCGCCGGCAAGGGGTGACGAGCCTGTGCGACCAAGCTCGCTATGCAGCAGGCCATATTTCTCAAACACCTCGCGGCGCATAGCCATATTGCCACCCATAAAGAATCGGCCCTTGCGGAAGGGACGACGTTTGTCGCCCATACGCACAAGTGCGGCAATCGGGGTCTCGGTGTAGGTGCTCATCCACTCGGGGCGTGGGCACTCCTCATAGAGCGGCACATTATCGCCTCCCGCCGCGTTGATATGGGGGTGGCTCTCGAAGAACTCCAAGTAGACCTCCAAGAAATTGGGAAAGGCCTCCTCGTCATCGTCGATGCTCACAATGATAGGTGCTACACTCTCGGTAAAGGCGCGGTTGCGTGCGTGCGACACGCCTTGGCGTTTCTCCACAAACCTGCGTAGGTGCACCTCGGGGTGCTCGGCAGCGAAGGTATCGATTATGGCAGGGGTGCTGTCGCCCGAGTTGTTGTCGACAACCACCAACTCCCACAAACTCTTATCCAAGGTCTGAGCCGCCAGCGAGCGCAGAGTGCGACGCAGTGGCTCGGCACGATTGTAGGTGGCGATGATGACCGAGAGTTTCGGGGTGTTGTTAACTTGTGTCATACGACCTATATATTAGTCTGTTGTAAAAAAATTATTCGGCAAACAGTCCCTCGATATCCTCCCACGAGCAGTCGTTGGGTGCGGGCTCCAAGCCGAGGATATGGCAGACAATAAGGTAGTCGTTGAGGTTCTGGAAGAGGCGGTCGTGGGTGTAGCCCTTCTTAAATGCGGGGCCTGCGCCGTAGAAAATCATCTGCATATCGCGCTCAAAGGGGTCGTAGCCGTGTGTAGCACTGCGAGGCTTGGGTGGGTAATCGCGCTCCGAGTAGCCGAGTCGCCAGCCAATCTCGGGCATAACGATAAGCGGAGTGATGCGCGAGGTGGTGGTGCCGTAGTGGTACTCCTCGGGCATTGCCTCGCGGCGATAGACCTTCATATGGGGCTGTGCAGCAAGTATCTCGTATGCCTCATCAATATAATCCTCCTCGGGGGCGAGGTAGAAGGGCACGCCATCCACAACTCTCTCGATGCGCTCGTTGTCAAGCAGCGAGTAGAGGTTGATATACTTCTCGGGGAAGTTCTCGGTCATACCGTGGTCGGAGGTGACGATGATATTGAGTTTGTCGAAGATGGGCGAGGTGCGGAGCGACGAGAAGAGATAGCCGAGCACCGAATCCAACTCCTCGACCATTGCGATTGTCTGGGGCGAGTCGGGTGCGTAGGAGTGCTCCACAGCGTCGGGCTCCTCGAAGTAGGCCATCACCAGGCGGGGAATCTCAGCCTCGGGGCGATGGAGAGCCTCGATAACCCAGTCGGCGCGCTGCTTGAAGGGTACATTTTCGTCGTACTCATACCACAACTCAGGCTCTACGCCACCCACCTTGGCCTCCACGCCAACCCAGAAGTAAACGTGTGCGGGCTTGCCCTGACGGGTCGCTGTGTTCCAGATAGGCTCGCCACCGTAGAAGTCGGGGTTTTTGCGTGCCTCGCCGTTGCTGATAGCGTAGGGGAGGTCGAGCTCGGTGTCGTGGAAGGTGTTGTTGATAAGTCCGTGGTGGTCGGGGTGGAGTCCCGTAGCCATCGAGTAGTGGTTGGGGAAGGTGTTTGCGGGGAAACAGGGTGCGATATCCGCATATACACCCACAGCCCTGAGCGAGTCGAGCGTAGGGGTGTTTGCCATCGAGGCAAGGTCGTGACGGAAACCGTCAAGCGAGATCATCAAAACGTAAGCATCCTTCTCCTTCTCAGCAGTGGCACAACCTGCAAAGAGTGTTGTCAGCGCAACTGCAATCCATAAAATTCTCTTCATTTTCTTACAACTTCTGTTTTGCTAATTATAGTTTAGGCGTTAGTTCAATAAAAAATCCAAAATTCCTGCCCGGCATAGGGTGTGCCAATACCGACTCATACTCTATATCGAATAGGTTTTTCACCTCAAATCGCAAGGTTACATCTGCCCAAGATAGGCTCAGCGCGCGCGACAGCGAGAGGTCGTTCATCGCATAGGGCGGCACACTGCCTCCCGCCTCTGTGGTTGCCCCGTCGGTTGTGTAGCGGCGGCTGTAGTAGGCGAGTTTGTGGGCAAAGGACCACTCGCGCCACACCACCCTTGTCGATAGCGACGAGGAGAAGAGGGGCACATAGGGAAGTTGGTTTACCTTGCCGGTCGGAGCGTCGAGGTTGACCGAGCGGGTGTAGGCGGCCATACCATCTACCACAAGGCGAGCACCGCCAAGTCGTGCGGTGGCCGATAGTTTGCTCTCCGCACCGTAGCTGTGTACGCGGGTGTTGAGGGGTGTCCAGAAGCCCTGATGGGTGGGTCGCCAGAATATCCAGTTGTCGATATGTGAGTCAAACCAAGTGGCCTCGCCACTCACCTCCACTGCCCCTAACTGCTTGGGCATAAGTTGCAAACCCGCATCCCAGGTAAATCCCTCCTCGGGCAACAGATTGGGGTTACCGCCCGGCACAAAGTAGAGATCGTTGAGGGTGGGCTGGCGATAGTTGCGCGTAGCCGAGGCTTTGAGCAACAGCCCTGTGCGGGGCAGCAGCGTGTACTCCACAAAGAGTGCGGGGATGGGTTGGGTCTTCTTGCCGTCATAACTCTCCAAGCGCAAATTTACTGCCGCACCAAACCTCTCCGTAGGTTTCCAGCGAGCAGCCAGAAAGAGCGAACTCTCCGCCCTCTGCGCCTCGAACTCCTTGCCCGAGGAGAGTGCCGCCACATCGCGACTCACCACCGAGGGGAGCGAAAAGGTGAGGTTACCCGAGAGGTGCCAAACGCTGCCAATGCCCACCTCAGCCTCCACCTGCGAGTGGAGCATATTGAGATAGGTGTGCGACTCGACAGCACGATTCACCGTGCCGTTGCCGTTGTCGACATCGTAGGTGTAGAGCAGGTCGGTGTAGTTGTAGCCGAGGGCTGCCCCCATCTTCCAACCGCCAACGAGGTGCGACCACTGAGCCACGCTACGCAGTGAGCGGTCGTGTTGGTTGGCGCGGGTGAGGTTGTCGCCACGATAGTCGACCCCGAGGCGAGGTACTCCGCGGTCGGTGTCGGCATACCATACCGACGAGTTAAATTGTCCCACACGGCGCGTCTTGTAAAATAACTCGCCGAGCAGATGTTTGTCGCGATAGTCGCCGTGGCGGTTGACATCTGTCGGGTGTGTGTAGCCCGTCAGGTTGCCCTCCGCGTCATATATCGGGTCGCCAACCTTGTTATGGTTGATATATGTGTAGTCGTTTTTGGAGGAGGTGTAGAGTCCGCGCAGTGAGAGTTGCAACTGCTCTGTGGCATAGGATGTGCGCAGGAAGGTGTCGTATGTAGAGTAGGAACTAACTCCTTGTATCGCTTTTAGCGAAAAACCTTCCTCGGTAGGCTTGGTGGTGGTGAGTGCCACCGCACCGCCAAGTCCGCCACTGCTCTCCGCCAGCGAGCCTGCACCACTGAGCACCGAGGCATCGTCGATAAAGTAGGCGGGAATCTGCGAGAAGTCGACCATACCGAGCATTGGGGAGTTTAGTTTCAGCCCGTTCCAGGTTACCGAGGTGTGGGAGGGTGCTGTGCCTCGCACCGAGGCTGTTGCGAGGGTTGCTCGGCCGTAGGATTTGATAAAGACATTGCTCCCCACAGCCAGCGCATCGGCAAGCGAGAGAGTTACATTTTCGCGTAGCACGGTGCTGTCCAGTCGCATACGCTGCACACCAATCTGGCTCAGCGGGCGCGACACGACAACCACCACCGAGTCAATCTCGGTAGCGACCATCAGATTCTGCGCCCCCGCCCTGCCGCACAGCACAACGAGGAGCAAAAGAGTCAATATGTGACTACGCAATTTCATTTGCTTACAAAAGTAGAAAAAAACAAGAAAAAATAGTACATTTGTGGCCTAAGAACCAATCTAATCAAGAGAAATGGCAAAAATTAACTGCATAGGTGTACTCACCTCAGGAGGCGATGCTCCGGGTATGAACGCTGCTATCCGTGCCGTGACACGTGCGGCAATCTTCAATGGTTTTCAGGTTAAGGGCATTATGCGTGGTTACCGTGGCTTGGTATACAACGAGATTGTCCCCTTCCAGACCCAAAATGTGAGCAATATCATCCAGCAGGGTGGAACTATCTTAAAGACAGCACGTTGTAAGGAGTTTGCAACCCCCGAGGGTCGTAAGCAGGCGTATGATAATATGCGTGCGGCAGGTATCGATGCGTTGGTTGTTATCGGTGGCGACGGTACGCTGACCGGTGCGCGTGTCTTTGCCGAGGAGTTCGACGTACCCGTTGTGGGTCTGCCCGGCACTATCGACAACGACCTCTACGGCACCGATACCACCATCGGCTACGACACCGCACTCAATACCATTATGGATGCTGTGGATAAGATTCGCGACACCGCATCGTCGCACGAGCGACTCTTCTTCATCGAGGTTATGGGTCGCAGCAACGGCTTCCTGGCACTCAACGGCGCACTCGCCTCGGGTGCTGAGGCGGCTATCATCCCCGAGATGGTGACCACTATGGAGCAGCTCGACGAACTTATCGACCACGGCTTCCGCAAGAGCAAGAATAGTAGTATCGTGCTTGTGGCTGAGAGCGAACTCACAGGCGGTGCTATGGGTGTTGCTCAGCACGTCAAGGAGAAGAATCCCCACTACGACACCCGCGTAACCATCCTCGGCCACTTGCAGCGTGGTGGCTCGCCCACCGCTGCCGACCGTATCTACGCAAGCCGTATGGGTCGCGCCTCGATTGATGCACTGATGGAGGGCCAGCGCAATGTGATGATCGGTATCAAGAACGACCAGATTGTCTATGTCCCCTTCACCAAGGCGATTCGTGATGATAAGCCGATCAATCCTGCGTTGTTGGATACAATAAAGATTCTATCTATTTAAGATGTAAAACAAACAGAGAGTGGTATATACCACTCTCTGTTTGTTTTACATCTCTCTAAACCCTCAGTAAGGTAAATACCCTAATACCTCTACTCACCACCTCGACACCTGCCTGCTCCGCAGGCAATTGCAAGCCTGACCCACCCCCAAGCCCCCGCCTCGGCGGGGGATGTGTCCCGAGGCTTTGCCTCGGGCGAAATTGCGGGTACGACCGATTGAGGGTTTAGGAAGTAGCGGGCACGACCGTTTTCTGTTGATATTATTTTTAGGGAGCGTTAAGGAGCGTTAAGGAGTTTAAAGATTATCCCTAAATTCACTAAACTCACTAAACTCCCTAAATTCCCTCTTGCATATTGGGCTTATTAGGCTTATTGGGCCTATCATAATAAGCCCAATAGGCCCGATAGGCCCAATAGTTTTTATCAAGTTCCCCATAACCCCCCAATAAAAAAACCTGAGAGCAATGTCGAATTGCTCTCACTTTTTTTGATAGGGCTAATAGGGCGGATAGGAGTAATAGGAATTATGAGAATTATGGGAATTTAGTGAGTTTAAGGAGTTTAAGGATTGTCCCTATGTTCCTTAAATTCTCTAAACTCTCTAAACTCCCTAATCTTTCTCCTTTCTCCTTTCTCCTTTCCTATTATTCCTATTGGCCCTAATCTCCCTACACTTCTTAGCCTCCCAAATTTCCTGTTACTCCTATAATTCCCATAGTTCCCATAACTCCCATAACTCCCAAAACTCTCTCCCCTCCCTAAAACAAAAGTTGTCTGTAATCCTGAGATAACAGACAACTTTTTGAATTTTGGGCTTCGTGCAGCGAGGCTGCCCGCAGGCGTCACAGACGCTTTTCTATTTAGCCGCAACACACTTAATACCCACAACCCAAAAAAAAGTCATATGATTGAGGGAATTTTAGGCGGGCTGGTTTCTGAGGTTGCGCGCATACTTGAAGTATGTAAGCAATCTCGGAAGCCAGCCCAACACCAAATTCACCAATCAGATGGCTTTTTTACTTGATGCGCTCGTAGTACTCGCGGGTGCGGGTATCAACACGAATCTTATCGCCGGTGTTGATGAAGAGGGGTACCTTGATGGTTGCGCCGGTGTTCACGGTTGCGGGCTTGAGCGAGTTGGTCGAAGCGGTATCGCCACGCACGCCGGGCTCGGTGTAGGTAACCTCCATATCGATGATGGGGGGCAACTCAGCGGTGAGTGCGGTCTCCTTCTCGGTGTGGAACATAACCTCCAAGGTCTGGCCGTCGGTCATCAGGTCGACGTTGTTAATCAAATCCTTAGGAATAGTAATCTCCTCGAAGGTCTCCATATGCATCAAGTGGATGCCGAGGTCGTCCTCGTAGGTGAACTGATAGGGGCGACGCTCAACGCGAACGGGCTCAATACGCTCACTTACCGACGAATAGGTCTTGTCGAGTACGCGACCATTTTCGAGGTTTTTCAATTTGGTACGGATGAAAGCGGGGCCTTTACCAGGCTTTACGTGCTGGAAATCAACAACAAGGAAAGTCTTGTTGTCCATGTCGATGCACATACCGATTTTGATATCAGATGCTGTTGCCATTGTGTGTGATTTTTATTATTTTAAACTTTGTTTTCGTTCTACTCCAACGCGTCATACCTCTTAGTATATGCAAGATATAGATTATCTTTTGGTATAACGGCGTGCAAAAATACTCTTTTCCTGCTTAATTACAAACTCTTATGTTTCAAATTTTAGTATTTCGAGCGTGCCAAAGGCACCGAAACACCGAAATAGAGGTTGAGTTTGTTTTGGCTGACGGGCACAAACTGAGGGGTTACCTCCTTAATCATATAGTCGGTACCCACAAAGATATTGATCCACGAGGGGTGGAAGTTGAGAGCCAGACCGAAGGTCTCCGCACCACGCATCTCCGCGCCAAACGAGGAGTAGGTAGCCGATGCCGAGAGCCAGCGGGTGGGGGTCAGCGTAGCCGCCAGGGTGAGTTCCGAGGTGTTGTAGAGTTCGCGCATCGCCAGGTTATAGACAACGCCCACCGAGAAGATATCGCTAATCAGTGGCACCTCTGCGCCCAGCACCACATTGCTGGTCAGCTTGGTCGAGAGGTCTTCGGAGGCGGTAGGCTTGAACTGTACAAAGTCGGCAAACTCAACGCCCTCCATAGGGTTGGTTGTTGCGCCCGAGCCAATCTCTGCACCTGTGTAGGTATAACTGCCGCTTGCCACACCGCTCTGGATATTCTCAGCACTCCACTTCATAAAGCCGAGGTTGAGCACCGATGCCGAGAGGGTTGCAAAGCCGAGGTCGTAGGTAGCACCCAGGTCGATAGCCATACCCGAGCCGGACATCTGCTCAGGCATAGCGAACTCGATACCCTCAAAGTCCCACGCACTATTGTCGCCTGTCGGGATATGGAGGCCGTTCATCGCCACATTTGCCACACCGCGCGAGTTGATAACCCACGCATCCTCGTTCATAGCGAGGTCGAACTGGTCGAAGTTCATCTGAGCGTAGCCCAGACCTGCAATAAACTTACCACGCAGACCGAGTGTGAAGCCCTTGAAGAGTTCGCGCGAGTAGCCCAGAGCCGCCTCGGCAGTGGCTGTTGCGTTGAGTTTAGTGCCTGCCAGCGAGTAGGTCTGACCCGCCTTGCTGTTCTTCAACAGGTCGAAGAGTTCGTAGGGGAGGTTAGCCTGCACATCGGTCTTGACATCCACATCGAGTGTCACGAAGCCACGGCCGACATAAGTACCTATGCCCAGAATCTTGGTGTTCACACCTGCATTGAGGGTGTTGTCACCCTTGTTAAGTGTCGAGAGGAACTGCTCTGCATCCACGCTCGAGTGGAGGAACGACACCAACTCGCCTTCGTGCGGATAGAAGAGGTTGTCGACAGTCAGGCTGTTGGAGATGAACTTTGCATTTGTTCCGCCCACTGCGGGGAGTGACACATAGCCACGCAAGGGACGAAATGCGGGATTCAGTTCGCCACGGAAAGTCGAACCGGGCATAAAGTATGAGGAGGTGAGTTGGCCAAAGGCCGAGATGCTCATAAGGCTTGCGCCGAGCACCAATACTACTCGTTTGAATCTATTCATATTTCTATAATAAAATTGAGTTGTTCTGTCTGTGGATTATAAACTGCCGAGCGAGATACCGCCACTCTTCTTGGTCTTGAAGGTGAGTACCACTAAATCATCTTCGTCGGGGATGTACTCTAAAATGTTGGTCTTGAAATATACGCTTACCGAGGCAGCACTTGCAATGCTCTCCAAGTCTTCGGCTGTAATCTCAATCTCGATTCTCGACTCCGCAGCACTCTCGTTGGTACCTGCCTGAATCTCCAAAAGGCCGAGGGGGTCATTTACCACATTGCCCTCTGCATCGAGGAAGTGAGCATAGCACTCGAAGAAGACGGGGGTGTAGTTCTCGATATCTACCAGCAGATAGAGCTGACCCTGTGCGGTGAGCATATCGATAATCGACTGGTCGATACCGCCGGAGATAGGGTAGTTCTGCTCGAAGGTTATCTCGGTTAAGGGAGCAGCCTTCTGAACATTTCCGTCGGGGAGGATATCTGCCCAATCGCCAAGTTCCATATCGGCAATCGAGGTGGTCACCTTTGCAATAGGTGCTATAAACTCGTCGCCAATGGTTATTTCTTCCATGTTGAGTTTCGAGAAGTCGTAATCTTCGTTAATCTCTACACAGCCACTCATAGTGAGCGCAAGCAGAAGTGTCGCACCGAAATTGAAAAACTTTTTCATATTAAGTATAAGGCATTATAATTGTCAGGGTTGAGAGAGGATTCTCTGCTATCCAACCACAAATATAACACTATTATTTCGAGTTTTTTCTTTTTTTCCTCTATTTTTGTAAGTGGAACACAACAAAAAAATCATTTTTTCTCATCAATAGATGAGAGATGGGATAGAGATGGCAGAGAAGGAGAGAATAGCACGACTAAAAGAGCAGGTAGCAGCCCTGCCTACCACCCCGGGAGTATATCAGTTTTTCAACTCGTCGGGGGAGATTATCTATGTCGGCAAGGCAAAGAATCTGCGTCGTCGTGTTAGTTCCTACTTTGTCGACCGCACCGACCACTCCGCCAAGGTGAAGGTGATGGTTGGGCGTATTGAGAGGCTCGAACATATCGACACAGCCACCGAACAGGACGCCCTGCTGCTCGAAAACTCGCTGATTAAGAGGCTACAACCGCGCTACAATATCCTGCTCAAAGACGACAAGACCTATCCGTGGATTGTGATTCGCAATGAGCGTTTTCCGCGTGTGGAGAGTACTCGCAGACTTGTGCGCGACGGGTCGACCTACTTTGGCCCCTACGCCTCGGTGACTATGCAGCGCAGTATGCTCGAATATGCCCACTCGCTCTTCCACCTTCGCACCTGTCGCCTTGACCTCTCGCCCGAAGCGGTGCGCAGAGGGAAGTATAAGGTCTGCTTGCAGTACCATATCGGCAACTGCCTCGGCCCTTGCGAGGGGTTGCAGAGCGAGGAGGAGTATGCCGCCGAGTTGGAGGTGTTGCGTCGCCACCTCAGAGGCGATGTGCGTGCCACCCGCCAATACCTCGAAGAGCAGATGAGAGTGGCAGCCGAGGGGCTGAAATTTGAGGTTGCTGCACGCTACAAAAGTCGTTTGGCGGTGTTGGATAATTATGTATCCAAGTCGGTGATTGTCAGTGCAATTCTCGGTAATGTGGATGTCTTTTCGCTCCTGGTCGACGAGGACGAGGCATATTGTAACTTTGTGCGAGTTGAGGGTGGCTCGGTGACGGGTACTTTTACATCACGCCTTTCGGTGGGTGCTGAGAGCGACCAGGCCAAGATTCTTGCCGAGGCAATCTCGCTAATCTCGGAGCGCATTGAGGGCGGTTTGGCGCGCGAGGTGATTGTGCCGTTTCTCCCCGAAGAGGGACTCTTTGAGGGGGTGAAGTTTACGATTCCCAAGCGTGGCGAGAAGTTGGCGTTGCTCGAATTCTCGGAGCGTTCGGCTCGTCTGTTCCGCGCCGACAGGCTCAAAAATATGGAGATTAAAAACCCTGAGCGTCACTCAGATAGGCTGATGTCGGCAATGATGCGCGAACTCCACCTCGACCGCGAGCCGCGCCACATCGAGTGCTTCGACAACTCCAACAACCAGGGCACCTATCCTGTTGCTTCGTGTGTCGTATTTCGCGACGGCAAACCCTCGCGCAAGGAGTATCGCCACTTCAACATCAAGACCGTTGAGGGTCCCGACGATTTTGCCTCGATGCGCGAGATTGTGCGCCGTCGCTACTCCCGACTGCTGGCTGAGGGCAAGGAGTTGCCCGACCTGATTATTGTCGATGGCGGCAAGGGTCAACTCAGTTCCGCCTACTCGATTTTGCAGGAACTCGGCATTGAGCACCGTGTGCCGATTGTCGGCCTTGCCAAGCGCATTGAGGAGATTTTCTTCCCCAACGACCCTGACCCATACTATCTCGACCGCACGGGTGAGCCTTTGAAGGTGGTGATGCATCT
>JAFNVE010000006.1 GCA_017379955.1 Tidjanibacter sp.
AGGTTATCCTTGCCGAGCAGCGTCCTCGCCTTACTGATGAGGAAGTAGCTGAGCGTTACGGCAGTTGGGCACTCACTGGCAAGCCCGCAAGCCGTGGTCGTAATGTGATTACTTCGCTCGACCTGGATCCTTACGAGCAGGAGAAGTTCAACCTGAAACTCGTTGCCAAGTACAAGGAGGTTGAGGAGAACGAAGTGCGCTACGAGGAGTATATGACTGAGGATGCTGAGTATATGATTATTGCCTTCGGTTCGTCGGCTCGTATCTGCAAGAAGACTGTTGAGATTGCTCGCGAGCAGGGCCACAAGGTAGGTCTGTTGCGTCCTATCACCCTCTTCCCCTTCCCCACCAAGCGCATTGCCGAGCTTGCTGAGAAGTGCAAGGGTTTCCTTGTTGCCGAACTCAATGCAGGTCAGATGGTCGAGGATGTACGTTTGGCAGTAGAGGGTAAAGCACCCGTTGCACACTATGGTCGTATGGGTGGTGCTGTCTATTCGCCCGATGAGGTGGCAGATGCACTTAACGAGAAAATAATTAATAGAAAATAGAGTTATGGCAGAGATGAAAGTAGAGATAAAGAAGGAAAATCTCGTCTATCAGAAGACCCCGCTGCTCACCGACAACACAATGCACTATTGCCCGGGTTGCAGCCACGGTACTATCCACAAACTCATTGCCGAGGTTATTGACGAGATGGGTATGCAGGAGCAGACTATTGGTGTTTCGCCCGTAGGTTGCTCGGTATTTGCCTACAACTATATTGATATCGATTGGGCTGAGGCTGCTCACGGTCGTGCTGCTGCTGTGGCAACGGCTATCAAACGCCTCTACCCCAACAAGATGGTATTTACCTATCAGGGCGATGGCGACCTCTCGGCTATCGGTACCGGCGAGAGTATTCACGTCTGCAACCGTGGTGAGAACATTGTGGTATTCTATATCAACAACGCAATCTACGGTATGACAGGTGGACAGATGGCACCTACCACACTAATTGGTATGAAGACCGCTACCACACCCTATGGTCGTGACCCCAAACTTCACGGCTACCCCTATCGTATTGCTACGATGGTGGCACAGCTCGAAGGTGTATGCTATGTAACTCGTCAGTCGGTACACACCCCTGCTGCTGTTCGCAAGGCAAAACGTGCTATCCGCAAGGCATTTGAAAACTCAATGGCAGGCAAGGGCCTCTCGTTTGTAGAGTTTGTCGCTACTTGTAATAGTGGCTGGAAGCAGACGCCCGTTGAGGCTAACAAGTGGTTGGAGGAGAATATGTTACCCTTCTATCCCGTAGGTGATATCAAAGGTTAAACCCCGAAAAAGCAAACAGAGATGAAAGAGGAATTGATTATAGCAGGTTTTGGAGGTCAAGGTGTACTCTCCACCGGCAAGATTTTGGCCTATTCGGGCGTTATGCAGGACTATGAGGTGAGTTGGTTGCCAAGTTATGGTCCCGAGATGCGAGGTGGCACAGCTAACGTGACAGTCGTTGTCAGCGACTCGCCCGTTAGTTCGCCTATCGTGCAGATGTACGACACTGCAATTATTCTCAACCAGCAGAGTATGGATAAGTTCGAGTCGAGGGTAAAACCCGGCGGTGTGCTCATCTATGACACCAACGGTATTACTCACCACCCCACTCGTAAGGATATCGAGATTTACACTATTGACGCTACTGCTGAGGCTGCTCGTCAGGGCAATGCTCGTATCTTCAATATGCTCATCCTTGGCGGTTACTTGAAAGTACGCCCCGTGGTGACAATGGAGAACGTCTATAAGGGTTTGAAGAAGTCGCTTCCTGAGCGTGCTTGGAAGACCCTTCCCGCCAACGAAGCAGCGATTGTTCGTGGTGGCGAAATTATCAAAAAGGTGGAGTAACCCTACCCCACCTTCACTAAAATAATATAGGCGACCTTTCGGGGTCGCCTATATTATTTTATTATTTGGATGCTTCTAAGAGAAGAGCGAATCCACATCCTCATCGTTCTGGAAGAGCGAATCAACATTAATCTCGTTAATCTTCTGACGGATGTAACTAATAGTTGTTTTGTTGATAAGGTCGTCAAAATCTACACCGTATGCAAGTACAAGGAAGTAGGTCTCATAATAGTCATCATCCTCCCAATCCTCTACCATATCACCGATGCCAACATAGGAATCACCTTCTTCGTCAACAATAAACATAGCATAAGGCTCCGAAGAAAAACTATCTTTCCAGTCATCATCGCAATACCAATATGCCTCGAGTTCAGGAAAATCAACCTCAATCTCTTTCTCAAAATCGGTCACTCCGTTATCTTTAGCAACTTGCTCCCACTCCAGAAATTTACTCTTAACTTTGCGCAGTGCAGAGTGAAATGCATTGAGTTGTTCTGCTTTGACTTTAATATATACTTGATCATAGGTCTCGCCATCTACTTCAATAAAGATATGCTCGATATTATCGTCTTCATCAAGCGACACCTCTAATTCATAACGTTCCTCAGTAGCGAGATTGTAAAAGTAGTCATAGTCAAACT
>JAFNVE010000040.1 GCA_017379955.1 Tidjanibacter sp.
GGAGCGCAGGAGCGAGGTTACGGTGCGACTACATCCCTGTTATGTGGCTGATGAGGTGGCACTTGGCGAGATTCTCGACAAGATGGCTCGCAGGGCTAAGGTGCGCTATGGGCTGTTGATGCAACTCCTCGGCAGGCTCTCCGAGCGTGGCGATATGGCGGGCGAAGTGGCTGTAAGGAGCCTTGGCGGTATGTCACCCCAGATACACAAATTGGTCGAGGAGGGGGTTGTTGTGCTTGGCTCGCGTGAGGTCGATATGTTCGCCACCGAGGGCGTTCTGCACCTCTGCAAAGGACTCTCCGAGGCCCAACAACGCACGCTCGATGGCATTGAGGCTCAGAGCCAGGAACGAAGTACCACCCTGCTGCACGGAGTGACGGGCAGTGGCAAGACCGAAATTTATACTCACTTGATAGCCAAAGAGTTGGCAAATGGCCGCTCGGTGCTATACCTCCTGCCTGAGATTGCCGTAACGGAGCAGTTCATCAGCCGTATGGAGGAGTGTTTTGGCGACTGCGTGGTGGTCTATCACTCCAAACTTACCCCTTCGCGCAGGGCGCAAATCTATCTGAATATCTCGCATAGCGACCGCCCGCTTGTGGTGGTTGGTGTGCGTTCATCCATATTTTTGCCCATTAAGTCGCTGGGATTAATCATTGTTGACGAGGAGCACGACCGTAGTTTCAAGCAGGAGGACTTTGCGCCCCGCTACTCGGCTCGTGATTCGGCGGTGTGGCTTGCTCATAAATTCGGCATCCGCACCCTGCTCGGCAGTGCTACGCCCTCGGTGGAGAGTTACCGTAACGCCCTTGGTGGTCGTTACGGATTTGTAGAACTCACCGAGCGATTTGGTGAGGCACGACTTCCGCGCATCACCCTCTCTGATACCCGCCGTGCGGCAAAACGAGGCGAGCGTAAGGGGCATATAAACAAAGAGTTACACGACCTGATGCAGAGCGCATTGGAGAGTGGCCGTCAGGTGATGCTGTTCCAAAACAGACGCGGTTTTGCCCCCTATGTGGAGTGCGAAGAGTGCGGGGCTTCCGTCCGCTGCCCGATGTGCAGCGTGACCCTCTCGTATCACAAGAGCGACAACTCCCTGCGCTGTCACCACTGCGGACATCGCATCCCTACATCAGAGGTTTGTCCCGAGTGTGGCAAGGGCAGACTGCTACCGCAAGGCTTTGGTACAGAGAAGATTGAGGAAGAACTCGCCCGTCTGTTCCCCGAGGCACTCGCAGCACGTCTGGATGCCGATGTTGCGACATCGCCCAGCCGTTATGGGGCTATCATAAAGGATTTTGCGAGTGGTAAGAGCGATATTTTGGTCGGTACGCAGATGATTACCAAGGGGTTTGACTTTGCAGGTGTGTCGGTGGTGGGTGTGCTCAATGCCGATAACCTGCTCAATTTCCCCGACTTCCGTTCCTCGGAGCGCGCCTTCCAGACCCTCACTCAGATTGCGGGTAGGGCAGGGCGTACCGATAGCGAAGGACAAGTTGTCATCCAGACCTCCGAGCCTGAGAATCCCACACTTGCACGAGTTGTGTCGGGCGATTACCGCGCTATGTATGAGGAGGAGGTGGCTCTGCGCGAGGCTTTTGGCTATCCGCCATTTAGCCGCGAGGTGTTGCTCACCTTCCGCCACAATGAGCCATTGCGTGCTGAACAGACGGCTCGTCGTGTGTCTGCAATGCTCTCGTCGCACCCCTCGATGACGATTGTCGGCCCCTATCCGCCACCCCTCGAACAACTATCGGGTATGTGGCTCAGTTGCTTGACTATCAGGCTGAAAGGAGGCAGCGCATCGGATGGTAAGAGGGCTATTTCGGCAGCCTTGGAGAGTCTTGCAAAGGATAAGCGCACCGCCTCGGTAAAGATTACCGTTGATGTTGACCCGCAATAGCGTTCGAGAGCATTTAATAACTGCTATATAGCACCTGCTGCCCCTATGTTCACCCGACTGTTATTTCCGCATATGTGCCCCGTCTGTGGCCGTGTCTTCGAGGAGAGGAGGTTGGTGGTATGCCGCCAGTGTCGCCATAAGGCACCGCGTACCTACTTCGCGAAGCAGGTGGCTAACCCTGTCGTGCGACTGCTCTGGCGTGAATTGCATATCACTCATGGGTGCTCGTTTATCTATTTCGGGGCGAGTGAGGGATATCGCAATTTGATTCACGACTTCAAGTATGGCGGTATGTGGCGCTACGCATACGACCTCGGTCGTTGGTTTGGCAAGGAGTTGAAGAAGAGCGCGATATATGCTGATGTGGACTTGGTGGTGCCTGTTCCGCTCCATCCGTTCAAGCAGATACAGAGGGGGTACAATCAGTCAGAATATATGGCGCTCGGCATTGCTGATGTGCTGGGCGTAAAGTGTGAGGTGAGAGCTGTGCGACGCGTTAAACACAACCCGAGTCAGACGAGTAAGCCGTTTGAGGAGCGTAAAGCCAATGTGGAGAATATCTTCCGTGTTGTGCGCCCCGAAAGATTGGAGCACCATAAGATTCTTTTGGTTGACGATGTCTTGACCAGCGGTGCTACTATTGCCTCGTGTGGTCGTGCAATCCTCGACTCGACACAAGATACCCAACTTTATGTTGCCACCTTTGCCTGCGCCCTCGAACAAGAGGAGGAGAAGACGAAGACAAAAACAAAAGAGAACAACCCCCGCAAGACCCATACAAAAGAGGATAAAATGGTTTAAAATAATAATAGGTAGTCCCTCGCCTCGGCTCTGCCGAGGACACATCCCCCGCCGAGGCGGGGGCTTGGGGGTGGGTCAGGCTTGGAATTGCTTTCGTCAGAAAGCAGGTGTCGTGCGGGTCGTCAGTCGAGGAAGTGACAATAGACGTGATAAGGTTGATAAATGGTTTAAAATAATAATAGGTAGTCCTTTTGGGACTACCTATTATTTATATAAGGTATTTCACCTATTACAACTGGGGACCAGCAGCTACAAGCGACTTACCCTCCTCGTTGGTGGTGAACTTCGAGAAGTTCTTGATGAAGCGACCAGCCAAGTCCTCAGCCTTAACGTTCCACTCCTCAGCCGAAGCGTAGGTGTCACGAGGATCGAGGATAGCGGGATCTACACCGGGAAGAGCGGTGGGAACCTTGAAGTCGAAGTAAGGAATCTGCTTGGTAGGAGCTGCATCGATCGAGCCATCGAGGATAGCGTCGATGATACCGCGAGTATCCTTAATCGAGATACGCTTGCCGGTACCGTTCCAACCGGTATTCAC
>JAFNVE010000041.1 GCA_017379955.1 Tidjanibacter sp.
ACCTACTACCTCCGAGCCGGGCGACTCAATCTCGTGCTGAGGGATGGGCCAAACGAACAGAGGGTTGTCTGCGGTGATGCGGAGCGAACTACCCTCCTCCAAGGAGTGCATCTGAGGTGTGCGCACAAAGCCACCGCCATTGTAGAGTGTGCCCCAACGTTTGAGGTCGTGCAGACGGAAACCCTCCATATAGAGTTCCCTCACGCGCTCCTCGGCAATCTTCTGCAAGAAGTCATCCTCCGAGAGCGAGATGTTGCTGCCAGAAGTGTAACGAGCACCACGCAGAGTGTTCATATCGCGCGAAGCAGCCGAAAAATCCGGTTTCTCCTGACGGCAATATGCCTCAGCACGAATCAGATACTGCTCTGCCAAGCGGAAGGGCTTGGGCATATTAACGTGGTATACAAGTGACTGGCTGATAAGGTCCTGATTGCCGTAGTACTTAACCAGCAGAGGCCAGGTGAGTTGGTGGTCGTGACCTGTCTGCATCTCGTAGAAGTAGCTACTATATCGCATATCACCGGCATCGTAGAGGTCGATAACCCACTGAGCGGGAACGTAGTCGGGATAGTAGTAGGCGTAATCCTTGGTAAAGTTCAGGAATACCGAGCCGAGCGAGCCGCCAAATGAGGTAGCGGTGAAGCCCACACGCCAGATAATCTCAGTACCGACATCGTAGTTCCACATATAGTCGAAGTAGGTCATATCGCTGGTGTAGAGGCTATTGGCAGGCGAGAGGCTATACACACCGTTGGGGTGGTCGATAACCAGCGAGGAGTACTTAACAGCACTCTCCCAATCCTGCATATAGAGAGCCACACGAGCGTGCAGAGCATACGCAACTGCCTGAGTCATAAAGGCAGAGCTATATTGGTCGTTCTCGATATCGAGCAACTCCTCTGCCTCTTTGAGGTCATCCAGCACAAACTGGTAGGAGTCTTTCAACGATGCACGCACAGCCTTCTCGGGCACCGAGTAGCCCTTGCGGAGCACCACACCGAGTTTCTGCTCTGCTGTGGCAGGGTCATAAGCCTCGCAGAAGCATTTGAGCAACTCGGAGTAAGCCATTGCACGGATAGTATAGACCTCACCTGTATACTGTTGCAGTGTGAGGATGCGCTCCTCGACAACCTGGTCGGTCATCACAGCGTCAATCTTTTCAAGGTAGAAGTTACAACTTGCAATAACCTGATAGAGAGCAGCATATACAGACTCAATCTCCGACGAGGTGGGTCGTACCTGCCACTGCCAGAAACTGCCAAAGGTATTGGAGTAGCCATCAATAGCATAGACCAAGTCGGCCTGAATATCGGGCAGAAGGGTCAGATAGCCACTATAAAGTGCACTGCTTTTTAGCAATGCATAGATACCTGTCAAGGTCTGCTCAGCCTCCTCATAGGTTGCCATAGCCTCGTCAGTAGGGATTGCCGACTCGGGCTCCACATCGAGACACGAGGTAAGCGAAAGAAGCGCAATTGCTCCCGCCACCATAAATCGTCTAAGGGTATTTATCATTTTCATATCTCTTGTGTGGTTTAGAAGGTTATATCAATTCCAAAGGTATACTGACGAGCCATAGGATACTGTGCCGCATAGATATTGGCAGTGCCCTCGGGATCAAGACCCGAGAACTTAGTGAAGGTCAAGAGGTTCTGACCCTGAACATAGAATCTCACGCCGCTGAATACTCTGTTGCGTTCAAGCAGTCGCTGAGGCAACGAGTAGCTAATCATCACATTTTTCAGACGCAGGAACGATGCATCCTCCAACAGTCGGCTATCAAACTCAGTGTACTCGCCGTGGCGGGGGATATCGGTCACATCGCCGGGCTCCATCCAGCGGTCGAGCAGACGACGCGACTGGTTGTAGGCTGCAAAGCGGCCATTGGACTCATCGAAGTAGCGGTCGTTGTTGAGCATCCATCTGTCTGCCACCCAACTGAACTGCGCGCTTGCCGAGAAGCCCTTCCACTGCAAAGCAGTACCAAAACCACCCTGCCAGGGAGCAATGTAGCTCTTGCCTACGAGCACCTTATCCTCATCACGCAACTCGTTGGTGAGGTTGCCATCCTTGTCGTACCAGAGCGCATCACCATTTGCGGGGTTTACACCTGCATAGCGGTTGATGTAGAACTCGCCGAGCGAACGACCAACAACGAGTTTGGTATTGGTATTGGAACGCTCATACTCCTTAACGCCATTATACAACTCGGTGATTTCGTTATAGTTATACGATACGTTAGCATTAACCGTCCAAGTCACATCGGGGCGGGCGAGCAGAGTAGCATTAACACTCAACTCAGCACCCACGTTAATCATCTCACCCACATTATCCCAATAGTAGCCAAAGCCCGAGGTCGAGTAGGGAGTGGGCACCTGCATCAACATATCGGAGGTCTGCTTGTAGTAAAGCTCCAAGTCGGCAGTCACTCTATTCCACAGACCTGCACGGAAAGCGAGGTTGGTAGTCCAGGGCTTCTCCCAGCCGAGATTCTCGTTACCGGGCTGCATCAGACCGATACCTGCATTGCCGGCATAGTCCAAGCCACCGCCCACGAGCGAAAGGTGCTCATAGTTAGGAATCGAGGAGTTACCCGAAGTACCTGTCGAGAAGGAGAGTTGCGACTGGTTGAGCCAATCCGACACACCCTCCATAAAGGGCTCGTGGCGCATATCCCACATAAAGCCGAGCGACCAGAACATAGCCCAGCGACGCTGACGACCAAACCTCGACGAGCCATCGGCACGAGCCGCAGCCTCAAAGTAGTACTTATTCTTCAAGTTGTACTCCGCACGCGAGAAGAACGAGAGGAAGGCATAGTCCGAGTCGGTAGTGTCGCCCCACGAAGATACACGAGTACCTGTCGAAATGTTGGTAAGGCGGTCGTTATTCTGACCCTCCGAGAGGAGGCTGAACGCCTCGTAGTGGTAGTCGATACCTTCCTGACCTACCATAAAGTTGAAGGAGTGGTCCAGACCGAGGTCGAACTGATAGTTCGCGGTATTGGTGATAGTTAGGTTATAGCCATCTACCGAGGAGCGCGAAGCACTACCCTGCCCCTGGTTGGGGAGATAGCTCGGATAGGATTTACCAAAACCTGTGGTGTGCGAGTAGTCCACACCAGCCTGCGAGCGAAGAGTAAGACCCTCGATAGGGGTAGCCTCCGCAAAGAGAGTGGTGATAAGTTTATACTTCTTATAATTTACGGGGTTGTTAGCCAGCCACTCCAAGGGATTCTGACCGTTGCCCTTCCACGAGCCATCACCGATAGAGGCGATAGAGCCATCTGCTCGGCGAGGATTCCAATAGGGCATCATAAAGCGAGCAGCCGAGATAGGAGTGAGGAGGTTGTAAGAGCCCTCGTCTGCCTGCTGGATATTCTGGAAGTTGAGCATAGTGTTGCTACCCACCTTCATCCAATCGGCAGCCTTGCGCTCGAAGTTGGTACGGAGCGAGTAACGCTCAAAGCCCGAACCTACGGCAGTACCGTCCTGATTGTAGTAACCACCCGAGAAGTAGTAGTTGCTCTGTTGGTCGCCACCCGAGATGGCCACCTCGTGATTCTGCAAGAGGGCCGACGAGTTGAAGACCTCGTCCATCCAATTGACATCAACCTGACTGAGGAGTTCGTAGTTCTGACCCGCGCTCATACCAATCTGCTTCTCGTACTCGATACGCTCAGCAGTATTCATCAAATCCCACTTCTTGTCACCTGCCACCTGCG
>JAFNVE010000042.1 GCA_017379955.1 Tidjanibacter sp.
ATAGCCCTCATCGAGAGTCATCTTAACCAGAGCAATCTGGATGAAGTTACTTGAATTAACACCAATCAGGTAACCCTCAACGAGTACATTGGCATTGTTCTCAAAGCCCTCAACAAGCGCATCGGGAGTGTAGGAGAAACTACCCTTAGCCGACGAGCCGTGTACGTTGAAGTTGTAGTAGTTGTAGCCCTTGCCCGAATCCGAGAAGGTGTAAACACCTGCCATCTTCACATACTTAGCAACCACGTTCTCTTTGTATGCGGTAAACTCCTCGCCACCAACCTCTTCGGGAGTAGGAGCCCAAGCCGAGTCGGTGCCGGTCTTCTCTACAACAACACCGGTCTTGTCAATCTGCTTCAAACCTGCATACTCACCAATAGCACCCTTAACGGTAGCCTTGTCGCCAATAGCAACGGTAGGCTCATCGCCAAGGAATACCACGATAGCACCGGTATTGTCAACCAACACAAAGCTCTGAGTGGTTACAGCACCAACAGTACCCTTCAAGGTAACCTGCGCGCCCTTATCCATAGCCAAAGCGTCAGCAATAGGAGTTGCGCCCTCGCCCTCCTGAGCTACGTTGATGATGATAGGATCGGTCATAGCGGGCGACGAGATGGTCAGCTGTGCGCTACGAGGACCGCCCTCATTTGCGGTTGCGGTAACATTAACAGTGGTTCTCTTCTCTGCGCCGGTCTTGTTGTCGTCCGATGCGGGCGAAGCAACCAACCAGGTATCAGATGCGGTGATAGTCCACGAACGGTTAGCATCGATATCAAAAGTTACGCTACCACCATCCTTGGTAAAGCTAATGTTACGATTTCCCACTGTAAGGTAGGGATTCGAGTAGGTAGGGTCGTCATCGTTACACGACACCATCACCATAGCCAACGGAAGCACGAAGGCCAGGAGTTTTCTGAACGAAAATTTCATTGTGTAAAATTTAGTTAATTTTAAGTATTATAGTTTTTATTATAATTTTCTGCTGTAAAAATATCTATTTTTAAGAAAAACAGCAACTTTTGTATCTTTTTTTAACACACTTTTCATCCTAATAACCGCTCCAAAAGATTTTTGCGGATATTATAACTATTCGACAAAAAGGGTTATATTTGCATTATTAAACCCTTAGACAGAGTTATTTTCACCTAACAAATGGGCATCAGAGAGGCATACAGGCTTATCTCACCAACGCACCGCAAGAGACTTCCTGCGGTGGTTGTGGCGAGTATCGTGGCGGCACTGCTCGACTTGGTCGGCATTGCAGCACTTATCTCTGTGTTGCTGCTCGTGCTCGACGAGGAGGCGGTGGTGGCTCACCCTGCCATCGGCGCCGTTTATGATTGGTGCGGTTTCACCTCTACGGGGTCGTTTGTGATAGCCGTAGCACTGCTTGTGCTTGGGGTTATCATCATCAAGAGCTTCCTTGCGGTGGTTATCGGCGACCGTCTGCACCGCTACTCCATCAGCCTCTACCACGACCTGTCGCGCCGTATGTTCAACAACTACTTAGGCAGAGGGTTGCTCTTCATCCGCGCACACAACACCACGACTCTTGTCAACAATGTAAACTCGCTCTGCTACCGTTTTGCGCTCTATGTGGTTGGCACACTGCTCACTATACTCACCGAGGCGATACTATTAGTTGTTCTGCTGGGTGCTCTCACAATCTACAACCCGACCATTATGGCACTTGCAGCGGCAGTCTTCATCCCGACCGCCCTCGTCTACTCACGAGTGGTGCGCAAGCGTATGATTGAGAACGGCACAGGCGAGAATCGAGAGCAGGTGGCGCAAAACAAGGCTATGTTCGAGACCCTGCGCGGCTATGGCGATATGATCATCGGCAACGCCCGCCCCTATGTCAGTCGCCGCTTTGCCGACAACCTCCAAAGACTCGGCAACTACTCCATAAAGGCCAACCGTATGCGCACCATTTCGCGTTACACCACCGAGTTATCGCTCGTTGCGGCAGTGGTGCTTATCATCACCGTGGGCCTTGCTACGGGTAGCAATCTGGGCGACTTGAAGATTGTGCTCGGCATTTTCGCAATGGCGGCCTATCGTATGATTCCCGCAATCAACCGCATACTCGCCTCGTGGACCGAGTACAAACGACACGCCTACGTTATCGAAACTCTCACCACCGAACTTGCTGATGCAGAGAGTATTGCAACCGACGACACCACCGAACGACTCCCCTTCGAGCGCGAGATAAAACTCGAAGGCGTTACCTTCGGTTACTCCGACGAAGCAGAGCCCGTCATCAAAAACCTCTCGCTCACCATCGGCAAGGGCGAGCGCATCGGCATCAAGGGCCCATCGGGTGCAGGCAAGAGCACTCTGTTCAACATCATTGCCGCCCTTATCGAGCCGCAGAGTGGCACGCTGAGTGTTGATGGAGTGGAGATTACGGCAGATAATTGTCGCAAGTGGCAGAATAATATAGCCTATGTTTCGCAGGACCTCTTCCTGCCCGACCAATCGATAGCAGAAAATGTCGCCTTTGGTGTTGAGCCATCGAAGATTGACCGCGCGCGTCTGGCCGAGGCTCTCCGTGCGGCATCGCTTGACGAACTTGTAGCATCGCTTCCCGAGGGGGCAGACACAATAACGGGCGAGGCTGGTTGTCGTCTATCGGGCGGACAGCGTCAGCGCATCGGCATTGCCCGTGCACTCTACAAGCAGGCATCGGTGCTGCTATTTGACGAGGCGACCTCCTCACTCGACCATCAGACGGCCGAGGAGATTGTGGAGAGCATAGAGCGATTGTCGGCAGCCGACAGTTCGCTGACAATACTTTTCATCTCGCACAACGACCAGACACTCGACTTCTGCGAGCGCATATTTAACCTTGATGCACAGTAAGTTATGAGCCTCAACACAAAACAGATAACCATCAACAACGACTTCTTCTTCCAATCGGTGGAGGAGATGTTGGAGCAGGGGCTCTCGGTCGATATCAAGGTCAAGGGACTCAGTATGCGCCCATTTCTGCGTAGCGAGGTGGATAGTGCAAAGTTGGTGAAGGTGAGTGCTGAGGAGTTGGTGCGCGGGGATGTGGTACTCTTTCGCAACCACGGCCACCACACACTCCACCGCTACTATGGCACACGAGAGGGAAAACTTATCTTCAAAGGCGACGGAAATTGCCGCCTGACGGAGTTGGTAGAGCCTGCCGATATTGTTGCCAGAGTGGTGAGCATAATGCGCCCCGACGGAACGGTAACAGACTATGGCACAAAGGATTGGCAGAGAAAATCCCGCCGCAGTCTGTGGTGCAAAGCACTTCGCACACCCATATTTATTGCAAAGCAAATAGTAAAGAAAATCATACGAAGATGAGAATCAAGAGTGAGTACAAAATCCGCAAAATAGCGGGTGAAAATGTAATTGTAGCGGCAGGTGCTACCAATGTAAACACAACATCCATTATCTCCTTCAACTCCACCAGCGTAGAGTTGTGGAACGCACTCTCGGGCAGAGAGTTTGAGGTGGCCGATGTTGTGGCTATCATCATGGGCGACTACGGCCAGAGCGAGGAGGTTGCCTCGCGTGATGCAGCAGCCTGGGTTGAGAAGTTGCGCGAAGCAAAACTCATTGAGGAATAAGGATTTATGGTAAGATTCAGCATTGCCGACCACATCATCGAGTGGCAGGGCGAGGGCGTGAAAGAGTTGGCCGACAAGACCCCAAACTACCCCCGTTTCTACACCACCGATAGCGACGCACGCCCACGCATGCGCCTCTGTTTCGATGGCGAGGTGACACCTCCCGCCACCGAGCCACTCCTCACGCACGACTACGACCTGGCGGAGGGGCGTTGTACACTGCGCTACTATGAGGAGTGCTACCTGCTCACCCTCTGGTCGGGCGATGAGCGTTTCTCGGCAACCCTGCTCTGCCCCACTGCGGAGGGCGCAGAGAGCGAGCCGCTCTACACCTACCACACCAACTTCCCCACCTCCGCCCCCGAGTGGCGATACCTGCTCGACCACCTGATGGTCTTTGCCTACTCGCTCGCCACACTCAACGCGCGCACCCTGCTCATCCACTCCTCGACTATCGTTCACACTGAGCGCGGAGCGATGTTTCTCGGCGAGTCGGGCACAGGTAAGTCGACACACACCCGCCTGTGGCTCAAACACATAGAGGATTGCCGCTTGCTCAACGACGACGGCCCTATCATCCGCACCGACCGCCCCACTCCTCGCGTCTATGGCTCACCGTGGAGCGGCAAGACACACTGCTACAACAATCAGTCGGTGGAGCTTGCTGCAATGGTGCGACTGCGACAAGCACCCTACAACCGCATCACACGCCAGTCGACAATCACCGCCTTCGGTGCACTGCTCCCATCCTGCCTCCCCACACTCCAAAAGCGCGAGCGCGACCTTGACGAGATCTGCACTACCCTCTCGGAGTTGCTGTCGAAAGTGCCTATCTACCTGTTGGAGTGCCTTCCCGACGAGGCGGCAGCCCACACTTCGCACGACGCTATTTTCCAATAGCCACTCCCCGCAACGACATCTAAGCACAAAAAAAAGCCCGACCACTAATGTAGTCGGGCTTCCCTATTTGTTATGAAAAACATATAGCCGTCGGCAATGCAGCTATATCTCTCTACTCTGCAAGTTTTGCCGCATCGGGGTAGAGATAGCGACGGATACTGCGCTTAGGAGTCTTCGAGAACTCCTCGGTGCAGAGTTTAATCTCGCTCACCTTCTCGTATGGGGCAACCAGAGTATTTAATTTTGCAAGGTTTGCCTGCATCAGTTCTTTAACATCTGCGGGCGAAAGTTTATTTGTGCGAACAAAATCCGGATCTGCCACAACAAGTGCAGTCATACGACCACCCTTCTCATAGACAAGGCTCTCCAATACACCTGTCAGGGCGTTGAGCTTTGCCTCAATCTCCTCGGGATAGATATTCTGACCATTAGCGGTAAGAATCATAGTCTTGCTACGGCCACGGATATAGATAGTGCCGTCGGGGTCGGCGATACCAACATCGCCTGTGTGCAACCAGCCCTCCTTGTCGAATACAGCATTGGTAGCCTCCTCGTTCTTGTAGTAGCCGAGCATCACATTTTCGCCACGCACGCAAATCTCGCCGGGGATATTCTGAGCATCGGGCGAGTCGATACGCACCTCCATACCGGGCAGAATCTTACCACACGAGGTAAGTTTGTACTGACGCCAAGGGGTGTAACTAATCAGAGGAGCGCACTCGGTCATACCGTAACCAACAGTGAAGGGGAAGCGTACCTTTTTGAGCAACTTCTCCACATCGGGAGCCACAGCAGCACCACCCATATTCACCTCCGAAAGGCAACCACCAAACGAAGCGAGCATAGTATCGCGCACCTTATTATAAATAATGCGGTTCAGACCGGGGATAGCGGTCAGAATCTTCATCACAGGCTTGTTGAGTTTGGGCATAACCTGCTTGCGAACTACCTTCTCCATCACCAAAGGTACGGTGCAGAGCAGGCTGGGACGCACCTCCTTCATCGCCTTGATAAGGACAGCAGGTGCGGGAGTCTTGCCGAGGAGGTGAATCTCCGAGCCGGCAGCCAGCGGTGTGAGCATATCAAATGCACAACCATAGGCGTGAGCCAGAGGCAACAGACCCAACACACGCGAGCCACGAACGTGGAACTTGTGGTCGAGAGCGAACTTTACATTGGCACTCAGGTTGTTGATGGTGAGCATTACGCCCTTGCTGTAACCTGTTGTACCTGAGGTATAACTGATGATTGCAAGTTTCTCGTTGGGCACCTCGGGATAATTGATATCGGCAGTGGTAAAGCCGTTGGGATAACGCTCAGCAAAAATCTCGTTGCGCGCACTCTGGAAATCGGTCACCACACTACCCTCACGCTCATAGGAGCAGTGGAAGTCATCGAGGTCGATAGCCGCCTCAATCTTCTTGCAAGCCGCCATATCGAGATTTTCGAGGATATTGGCAGTCACAAACAGAAGACGCGAGTCGGAGTGGTCGATGATATTTGTCATATCAACGGGGTTGAAGTCTTGGAGCACAGGTACCAAAACAGCACCGTATGTGATTGTTGCCACATAGGTCATCACCCAACGGGGGTTGTTACGACCAATAAGGGCAATCTTATCGTCGGGCTGAATACCAACCTTCTCAAAGAGGAGGTGCAGTTTGGCAATCTCGGTAGCGAGCTCCATATAGCTCATCTTCTCGCCACTGAAATAGTCATCAAGAGCGGGCAACTCAGCATTTGCTGCAAAGCTCTCGGCATACATCTTAACCAGATTCTCTTTTATCATTGTATTCCTATTTGGATAATTAAACATACAAAAATAGTGTTTTGTTGTTTCCCGCAATCGGGAAAGTTAATAATTGCTACGATACCCAAACCACCCATACCGCAAGTACAACAACGAAAACCACCACCACAAAGAGCCATAACAACAAAAATGGCTATCGCATTTCTACGATAGCCAAACCATAAATTTCGTTCTGCTTACTCTCTACTTCGGAGCCTTGCGATAGAGCACAACGGCGATTACCGCAAATACAATATCGGGAATCCACACCAGCAGTCCGGGCATTGTTCCACTACCCTTAGCCACCTCCTCTGCTACACGCGCAATCATAATATAGGTAAAGCAGAGGCCGATACCCAAACCGATATGCAGACCTGTGCCACCCCTCACCTTGCGCGAGGAGAGCGACACACCGATAATCGTGAGGATAAATGTAGCCAGCGGGTAGGAGTAGCGTTTCTGTCGCTCAACCTCGAAGTAGGCAAGCATATCCGAGCCCTTTTCTCGCTGTTGTTCAATAAATTCGTCGAGTTCGCCAATCTTCATCGTGGTAACCACATCAGTCAGTTTACCCATCTCCACCAGCGAAAGATTGAGCATAGTATCGAGGTCGGTGAATCTCTCCAACTTCTCCACCTCACCCTCAAAAGTTCGGATTGTGTATTGGGGAGCAGTCCAGCGCATACTCTCCTCGTCGAACTTCACATTGCGTGCTTCGAGCGATGAGACAATGCTATTATCTGCGTAGGTCTCTACCGAGAGGAAAGTTGCCGCATCGCCACCTGTAAAGTTGCGGATATAGACAAAAGTGCCGTCATCTACCTGACGATATATCTGTGGCTCATAGCGCAACGACCTGTTCTTTTTAAGGTACTGACGCTCAAACTCTACCACATGCCCCTGCGCAACAGGGATAATCCACAGATTGAGCACCAACGATAGGATGGTAATCACAATCGAGGAGATAAAGTAGGGCCACATCAGTCGGCGGAAACTCATACCGCCACTGAGCATAGCCACAATCTCGGTCTGGTAGGCCATCTTCGAGGTGAAGAAGATAACGGCAATAAAGGTAAACAGACCGCAGAAGAGGTTGATGAAGTAGGGGATAAAATTGAGGTAGTAGTCGCCGAGGATTGCCGACAGAGGTGCCTTCATCTCGATAAAGTCATCCACCTTCTCAGCAGCATCAAAGACCGCCACCACAACAACAATCAGAGCAATGGCAAAGAGGAACGTACCCAAAAACTTTCGGGTAATATAGCGGTCGAGAATCTTGAAACCAAGACCCTCACGCCTGCCTGTGTGTATATTCTTCTCCTGCTCCACTATAAATAAAATTACCTTATTATCAAAAACTTACAAACGGCGAGCGAGTTTCACCACCATCTCCGCCTTCCACTCTGCAAATGTTCCATCAAGAATCCTGCGGCGAGCCTCCTTAACCAGCCACAGATAGAAACCAATGTTGTGCAGCGAGGCAATCTGTGCCGCCATCATCTCGCCCGAGATATTGAGGTGGCGAAGATATGCCTTCGAGTAGAGTGTGTCGACAAAGGCCGTGCCCGCAGGGTCGATGGGCGAAAAATCGTTTTTCCACTTCTCGTTGCGGATATTGATGATACCCTCACTCGTAAAGAGCATACCGTTGCGGCCGTTACGAGTAGGCATCACGCAGTCGAACATATCAACTCCGCGCTCGATATTTTCAAGCAGGTTGACGGGAGTACCAACACCCATCAAATAGCGTGGACGGTCGGTGGGGAGTACATCGTTGACAATCTCCACCATCTCGTACATCTTCTCGGTAGGCTCGCCAACTGCCAGACCACCAATAGCATAGCCATCGGCATTGAACTGCTGCACAAACTCCGCCGAGCGCACTCTGAGTTCGGGATAGACACAACCCTGCACAATCGGGAAGAGCGACTGATGATAGCCATACTTTGGCTCTGTGGAGTGGTAGCGATTGAAGCAACGCTCCAACCAGCGATGGGTCAAATCGAGCGAGCGGGCAGCATAGCGATAGTCCGAGTCACCGGGAGGACACTCATCAAACGCCATCATAATATCCGCACCGATACTGCGCTGAGTATCAATCACATTTTCGGGTGTAAAGAGATGTTTCGAGCCGTCGATATGCGAACTGAAACGGCAACCCTCCTCAGTCAGTTTACGGCAAGCGGCAAGCGAGAAGACCTGAAAGCCACCGCTATCGGTCAGCACGGGTCGTTGCCAGGTACTAAAACCGTGAATACCGCCGGCCGCTTCCAAGACCTGCGTTCCGGGGCGGAGGTAGAGGTGGTAGGTATTGGCAAGGATAATCTGTGCGCCAACATCCTCCAAGTCGCGGTGGAAAATTCCCTTCACACTTGCAGCAGTGCCTACGGGCATAAAAATAGGGGTCTCGATTACTCCATTGTCGGTAGTAATCAGACCTGCTCTCGCCCTCGATGAGGGGTCGGTATGTAATAATTCGAACTTCATTTTCTCCACAAAAATACCTATTATTCCGTTTTTGACAAAATTTAGTTAAATTTGTGGGTTAATTAAGCAATTAAAAAGAAGATGGAGTCATTTATCGCCGCCATTGAGTGGCTTACAGAATATCTTGGAGAGTGGGGATTGCCTATTGCATTGGTTGCCCTGGTGACCTTTGTGGCACAGATTATCTACTATGCTCGTCGCTATGGGCGCATTGCGACCTATCGTCGCCGTCGCCATACCACACAGGGCGAAGAGCCACCAGCAGTGTCGGTCATCATCCCCTTTTTCGACCCCGATTTCAGTTATTTTGAGCGAGTTATACCTAAGCTGCAACAGCAGACCCACCCCCGATTTGAGGTTATCTTTGTGGTAAACACCCCCGACGAGGAGTTCAACGCACAACTCAGCACCATCTGCGACAACGATTATCGTCTGTCGGTGACCAAGATGGTCTACAACCCCCGCATCGGTATTGGCAACAAACTTGCCCTCAATGTCGGCATCAAGGCCGCTCACTACGACAACGTCATCCTCTCCACCCAGAGTGCAGAGCCCGCCTCGCCTCGCTGGCTGGAACTTATGGCTCGCGGCTTTGAGAGCGCAGAGGTGGTGATTGGCTATTGCGGCATCGTACCTGGCAAGGGTCTGGCAAACAAACTTATCCGTTGCGACAACCTCTACGCCTCAGCACGCTGGCTCTCTTCGGCTATGCGCCACAACCCATATCGCGGCTCAATCCACAACCTCGGTATGCGCAAGTCGCTCTATTTCAGCACAGGAGGCTTCAACCACCTCAGCCTCAACATGGGCGAGGACGACCTCTATGTAATGACTATTGCTTCGGCCGAGAACACAACAGTTGTAGCAGGCCCATCGTCTGTGGTGCGTCGCAAGGCGTGGGGCGGTATTGGTTGGTGGCAGCAGGAGCGCAAGCGTCTGCGCCAAACTTTTAAACATTATGCGCCTGCACTTAGGATTGGCATCGCAATAGAGTATTGGGTCAGAACCATATTCTTTGCGGCAATCATCTTCCTGCTTATCACCGCACCTCTCTACGGCAAAATCTTTGCTGCCGCACTATTGCTGATTCGTGCAAACTGTCTGATGTTCCAAACGCACCGCTTGGGCAGACGACTTGGTGAGCGTGGTCTGATGTGGATTTATCTCCTCTACGACCTCTTCTCCCCCATCTACGAAACACAACTCGCACTCCTGTCGATAAAACTGCGCAAACGTAAAAGATGGAAATAGGCAGTTACATAATCCTCACCGACCAGCAGTTGGTATCTCTCATATCGGATGGCGACTCCTCAGCCTTTGAGGTGCTCTTCAACCGATACAAAGATGCCATCTACAAATTCTATGTGCAGCGTTGCGGTGGGGGTAGTAACGAAGATATCGAGGACCTGATGCAGGAGACCTTCGTAAAAGTCTTTCTCAACATCGACAAATATAACCCTGCCTACACCTTTGGGCAGTGGATTTACACCATAGCGCGCAACACGCTGATTGATTGGTCACGCAAGCGTCACGACGAACTCTCCATCGACTCCCTGCGCGGGACGAGCGATGTGATGCAGTCGGCATCGACAGAGATTCTGCCCGACGAGCGCATCATCAACTCACAGCGTCGCACCGAACTTGAACGCCACCTTTCGCAGATGGACGAGCGTTATCGCAAACTCATCGAACTCCGCTTCTTCAAGGAGTACTCATACGAGGAGATTGCAGAGGCTCTCTCTCTGCCACTCGGCACGGTCAAGACCCAGATTCATCGTGCGCGCGAAAGGATTTGCAAACTGATTACAACCGAACTCTAAGTTATGGAAAAGATATACAACAAAATAGAACTTGGTGAGCGCATCACCACCGACGAGGCACTCAGACTTATGGAGGAGGCACCCTTGGAGGAGTTATCCCGACTCGCCACACTATGTCGTGTGCGCACCTGCGGCGATGCACTCTACTACAACCGCAACTTCCACATCGAGCCGACAAACATCTGTCGTTTCAACTGCCTCTTCTGCTCCTACCGTCGTCCGCGCGGCTCGGCTGAGGCGTGGGACTACTCGCTCGACGAGATTGAGCAGATAGCACTCTCTAAGGCAGATAGCGGAGCCACAGAGGTTCACATTGTTGGCGGTGTCCATCCCGACCACGACCTTGACCACTATATCGAGATGATTTCGCGCATCAAGCGTGCCGTGCCGGGTGCTACTGTCAAGGCATTTACCGCTATCGAACTCGCCTATATGATTGAGAAAGCGGGACTTACCTACACCGAGGGTCTTACCCGCCTGCGTGAGGCAGGTATGGAGGCTATCCCTGGCGGTGGTGCCGAGATTTTCGACGAGGAGCTTCGCGCCAAGATTTGCCCCGACAAGGGCAGCACAGCGCAATGGTTAGCACTCCACGAGGCGGCACACTCAATCGGCATACCCACCAACGCCACAATCCTCTACGGACATATGGAGAGTCGTGCTCAGCGCATCGACCACCTCAACCGTCTGCGCGAGTTGCAGGACCGCACCGGTGGCTTCAACGCCTTCATCCCCCTCAAATATCGTAGTGCGGGCAACAAAATGGAGTCGCTGGGTGAGGTGAGCCTCGAAGAGGACTTGCGCACCTTGGCACTCTCGCGCATCTTCCTCGACAACATCCCCCACATCAAGGCATATTGGGTGATGTATGGCAAGCAGACGACAGAACAGGCTCTCGCCTATGGTGCCGACGATATTGACGGCACAATCGACGACAGCACAAAGATATATTCGATGGCAGGTGCTGAGGATCAGCGTCCGCGTCTGACTATTGCCGAGATTGAGGCGATGGCGGCTCGCAATGGTCGCACACCCATCGAGCGTGACACCTTCTACAACCCTGTAAAATAAAACAAAGAAAAGATATGGAACAGAGAAAACCTACCCCCAAACGCCCCGCGGCAAACAAGCCTACCTCACAAAAGGCGAGCGCACCCGCTGAGCGCACAATGAAGCAGACCGTCATCCGCCACCTGGTATTGGCTGCGAGCCTACTGATTATCGGTGTCTTTGTGGTACAGGTACTTCTTGGCATCTTCACCCGCCACGGTCACTACCGCGAGGTGCCCGAGATGGTGGGGCTTTTGCTTGACGACGCTATGGCAGTAGCCGAGAGCAATGGTAACCTGCGTATCGAGGTGAGCGATTCACTCTTCGTGCCTATCTATGATGGTGGCGTGGTCTTGGAGCAGAATCCTAAGGCGGGCACTGAGGTAAAGAAGGGTCGTCGCGTCTTTGTAACCGTCAACTCCTACCGTCAGAAGATGGTCGAGATACCCTACGTCACGGGCTACTCCCTGCGTCAGGCAAAGAACAACCTCGAAAATGTAGGTCTTGAAATAGAGCGACTCGAATATGTAGAGGATATCGCCGCAAACTACATCCTTTCGCAAAAGTTCAATGGTCGCACCATCGAGGAGGGTGACAAGGTGGAGGCCGAGGTTGGCTCGGGCATTACCCTTGTTGTAGGCCGTGGCGAAGATGAGGAGAAGAGCCGCGTATCGGTGCCCCGTCTGGTGGGTATGACCCTCTACGAGGCAAAGAGCCGCCTTTGGGACTCGGGTCTGAACGTGGGCAGAATTACCTCCGACGAGGGTGTCAACCAACTCAACGAGCGCAACGCACGCGTATATGTGCAGTCGCCCGCGCAGGGTTCGGTGGCTAATCTCGGTAGCAGCGTAGCACTCTCGCTCTCGCTTGATGATGAGCGCATTAACCGTGGTGTGACAGCCGCAGATGAGGATGCTCGTCGCCGCGAGGAGGCAGAGGCTAAGGCACGCGAAGAGGCTGCCGAGGCGGAGGCACGAGAGAAACTGATGGAGGCTGCCGGCATGCCTACCGACTACGAAGAAGATTTTTTCTGATTTTGGTCGTGCAAGTGATACCGTCAGGAAGGTAGAATCAGGAAGGTAGAATCAGGAAGGAAAAACATATAGAGAAAAGAATGGAGTATAAAGAGATATTGGAGGAGCAGGCAGTAGCACTTACCGATCCCGAACTCGAAGAGGGCGAGGAGCAGGATGAGTTATACGAGCACTTCTCGGTAACGGTCGACAAGGGGCAATCGATGTTGCGCATCGATAAATACCTGGTAGACCGATTGGAGCACTGCTCGCGCTCGCGTGTGCAGGCAGCAGCCGATAGTGGCTCTATACTTGTCAATGGCAAGGCTGTCAAGTCGAGTTATAAGGTAAAGCCGCTCGACCGCATCTCTATTGTAATGCCCTACCCCAAGCGTGAGATTGAGATTATCCCGCAGAACATACCTCTCGAAATACTCTATGAGGACGACAGCCTGCTGATTGTCAACAAACACGCAGGTATGGTCGTTCACCCCGGCCACGGCAACTATGAGGGTACGCTTGTCAATGCGCTGGCTTGGCACTTGAAGGATGCACCCGGATTTGCCGATGGCGATATGAGGGCAGGACTTGTACACCGTATCGACAAGGACACCTCGGGACTGCTGGTGGTTGCCAAGAACGAGAAGGCACACGCACACCTCGCACGCCAATTCTTCGACCACTCCATCACCCGCCGCTACCTCGCACTTGTCTGGGGCGACTTCGCTGAGGACGAGGGCAGGATTGAGGGCCACATCGGCCGTAGCCTGAAAGATAGGTTGAAGATGGCGGTATTCCCCGACGGCAGTCAGGGCAAGGAGGCAGTGACTCACTGGCGCGTGGTGAAACGCTTTGGCTATGTGACACTTGTCGAGTGCCGCCTCGAGACGGGCCGCACACACCAGATTAGGGTACATATGGAGTATATCGGCCATCCGCTATTCAACGATGCGCGCTATGGTGGCGACAGAATTTTGAAGGGTACGACCTTTGCTAAGTATAAGCAGTTTGTGGAAAACTGCTTCGAATTGTTGCCCCGACAGGCACTCCACGCACGCTGCCTCGGCTTTGTACATCCCACAACGCACAAGGAGATCTACTTTGAGACCCCTCTGCCTGCCGATATGGAGGCCGCAATCGCCAAGTGGGAGAACTACACCTCTGCCCGCCCATTGGAGGAGGAGTAGCCTACACTCGCCCAAGACCTAACTACCTAAAAACTAATACTATGAGCAGAACTTTTACCATTATTAAACCCGACTCAATACGAAAAGCGGCCGAGGGAAAGATTATCGACATCCTTCGCTCTCGCGATTTCCGCATTGCCGCTATGCGTGCCACACGCCTCTCACAGGAGAAGGCTGGCGAATTCTACGCAATCCACAAGGGGAAGGTGTTCTTCGACGAACTGATGGAGTATATGACCTCGGGGCCCGTTATCGTAGCAGTCTTGGAGCGCGACGACGCGGTGGCTGAGTTGCGCAGAGTAGTTGGCGCGACCAACCCCCAAAAGGCCGAGCCCGGCACTATCCGTGCTATGTTCGGCAAGGATGTAACCGAGAACGCCATCCACGCCTCCGACAGCGACGAAAATGCAAGGATAGAAGCCGCACATTTCTTCTCGGAAGAAGATTATTGCTTGTAAGGTATATAGAGAGCATCACGCTACTAAAACTCGCGACACCTGCTTTCCTGAGGGAAAGCAATTCCAAATCTGACCCACCCCCAAGCCCCCGCCTCGGCGGGGGATGTGTCCTCGGCTGAGAGCCGAGGCGAAAGTGGGGATGGGTTTCCAGA
>JAFNVE010000043.1 GCA_017379955.1 Tidjanibacter sp.
AATTATAGGAGTTTAGTGAGTTTAAGGAGTTTAAGAATTGCTCCTGCTCTTTCATTTCCTATTACTCCTATTATTCCTATTGGCCCTAAATTCTCTAAGTTCCCTACACTCCTTAACCTCTCTAATTTCTTATTACTCCCATAATTCCCAAATTTCCCATCACTCCCACAAACAACAGCCGAGATTAGTTCGACACTAATCTCGGCTGTTTATCAATTTTGAATTTTGAATTTTGAATTCTCTCTAATACCTCACCTTATCCTCTTTCTCTTCCCATTTGCGGAAGGCGGCGAGGGCCTCTTCGCGCATAAAGTGTTGGCATCTGATAGACCTCTCTTCGTAGTCGAGGTCGAGTTGGTCGTAGATAAAGGAGTCGTCAAAAGAGATATCCTTGGCGTCGGCCTTAGTATTGCCGTAGCAGATACGCTCCACGCCAGCCCAATAGAGGGCACTGAGGCACATAGGGCAAGGCTCGCACGAGCTATACACTGTGCATCCGTCGAGCTTGAAGGTGCCGAGTGCAGAGCAGGCAGCGCGGATAGCAGATACCTCGGCGTGTGCCGTAGGATCGTTGTTGGGAGTCACTCGGTTGGCACCTGTAGCAATCACCTCGCCATCTCTCACCACAACTGCACCAAAGGGGCCTCCGCCCGTATCGATATTTGCCACCGATAGGTCGATAGCCATCTGCATAAATTTGCGGTCTTCTGCCGAGAAGTCGTTGGTTTCGGCTAAAATCTTTTTGCCCATTTGTATATAATATTAAGGTAAGCCTTTTTTACTCCCAACAAATATACAAAAATATCGCCTAAATCTCTACTTATAGATTAGAAAGTTGCGTCGAACATCACGGGGTAGTGGTCGGAGATGTAGGGTGCGCCATAATCCTTGTCGCGCAGCACACTAAACTGCTGTGCCTCTGCGCCACGGAAGAAGATATGGTCGAGGCGGGTGTCTGCTGTTCCCCAGCCGTTAAATGTGGTGCGGGAGTCGGTTATGGGAGCAACCTCGCGTGCATCCATCATATCGGCTTTGAGCGGCTCGAAGATAGGGTCTGTGGTGTCAGTGTTGAAGTCGGCGGTAACAAAGGCCGGCATGCCCTCGGGTACAATCTCGTGGGCACGCTCTACAATCAGTGCAAGTCCCTCGCGCTGAGCCTCTTTGCCGATATGGTCGAGGTGGGTGTTGAGGTAGGCGAACTCCTTGCCCGAGGAGCGCATACGCAATTTTGTCCAAGTGCAGGTGCGCTTGTAGGCTGCATCCCAGCCTATCGAGGGGGTGTCGGGTGTCTCGGAGAGCCAGAAGGTGCCGCCATCGAGCAACTCCACCTCGTCGCGGAGGTAGAAAATTGCCATGTGTTCGCCGCTCTTGTCGCCATCCTCACGGCCAACGCCGATATAGTCATATTGTGGGAGGTTGGCGATGAGAAATGCCATCTGTTCCGGTGTTGCCTCCTGCAAGCCGAAGAGGGTGGGGTGCTCCTCTGCAATCATATTGAGGGTGGCCTCTCGGCGATATTGCCAACTATTCTCCCCATCGTTGACACCACTAAGGCGGATGTTATATGATATGATGCGGATACTCTCCTTCTCTGCCGAGCAGCCCAGAAGTGTCAGGGAGAGTGCTGTAAATAAGAGAATAAATAGTCGTTTCATAGTTTAATGTTGTTAGGTGTTGTTTTTGAAATTCTGTAATGCAAAGATACTCCTTTTTGTTAATTATTTATAATATCTCTATCTTTGTCTTATACAAACCACCCTCAATCCAGAGATGTACAATCAGCGAATTACTACTGCTAAACGCGGTGCAATCGTTATAATGATAGACCTATCAGCATCAATGAAAGCCGAGGTGCACTATTATGGCGACAACACCACCAAGGCCGATATGGCAACTATTGCTGTCAATCAGTTGATTGATGAGTTGTTGCTGCGCTGTCGTCGTTTCGATGTTTGGCAAGACTATTTTGACCTGTGCATAGTTGGCTATTCGGGGAGTGGTGTTGTGTCATTGCTCTCCTCCGAGGTGGAGTTTGTCCCTATCACCTCACTCCTGAGTCGTCGGCGAACAACAGAGGTGGTGCTAAGACATATCCCGACAAGAGAGGGTGTTGTGGTGACTCCCGCTACATATAGTAGGTGGATTAATCCCACTTTCGAGGGTAAAACTCCTATGAACGACGCCTTCCGCACGGTGACCAATTTGGTGCGTGGCTGGTGTCGCAGGCGTGCCAATGTGGATAGTTTTCCGCCACTTGTCTTTAATATAACCGACGGCCAATTTACTGATGCCTCCACAGAGGAGATGCTCCGTTCGGCTGAGCGGCTCACCTCGACAGGTACGACAGATGGCAACACCCTGCTGATGAATATCTACTATGCCACACCTAACGAGATAAGGCGTGAGCGTGGATTCTTCCTCCACCCTGCCAATATGCCACTTCCCGAGGCGCGTGGGTTGGAGGAGTTGAACCATATGGCAAGTGAGATTCCCGAGGTGCTGCATCGTAAGCTCGAAAACTACATTGAGCCTCACCACCGCCCGCCATTTAAGGCTCTTTGCTATAACTCATCGCCCGAAGAGTTGGTTAATTTTCTCTCGATAGGGACTACATCCATAGTTTTCGGCAGATAAATAGTGGGAAGAGTAAGATGATATTATAGAAAATAGTATATTTGTCCGCAGAAACAGATTCAATAACTATAAACTCAAACAACAATGAAAAAGACAATTCTTTTGTGTGCCGCTGCATTTACTATGGCATCGTGCAACTCCGAGAAGGAGGCTGCAATCGTTGAGAACGTAGTTGCTTTCACCGAGGTTGGTGATACCGCAATGCGTGTTAACGCTATCGAGATTACCGTTAGTAATCCCAAGTCGCTCAAAGGCCTGACTGCTGAGGATTTCGACCTCATCAACAACGCTCCCGACGGCTATGTAAACCCCGAGACCGGTGGTGCTATCGAGGTGTTTGCCGAGGACGGTATCGTTGTTACCCGCAAGAAGAACGTTCTTCGCATCGAGGCTACTCCTTTCAGTATCAACGGTGCTCGTGGTCAGGGCTGGCGTAACAACCCCTGGGAGCTTATCTGCGCTGCTGATAGCAACCTCAATGTGTCGCTTGCAAATGTTAACGACCGTCGTATTGACGTGCTCGACGACTGTATCAAGGGTGAGTTTACCTATGCAGGTCTGACTCGTGAGTATATCCTCCACTTGCCTAAGGATGAGAAGGGTAATGTTATCGAGAATGCACCTCTGCTCGTATGGCAGATTGGTGGTGGTGAGTACAACCGTGACCTTATGACCGCTGCTACTGCAAACCGTTGCATCGTGTCGCTTCCCGACGAGGGTGTGCCTTGCGCAACTCTGATGTTTGCTATCGCTAACCCCAACTACTCGTACAGCGCATCGTTGGATCCCGAGCGTATCAAACTCGTTGACCGCAACAATGCACTTCAGATGGCATTTATCGACCAGCTGATTGCTGAGGGTAAGGTTGATGGCAGCAAACTCTTCTGTGCTGGTGCATCGAGTGGTGGTGGTTGCACCATGCGCTTTATGATGCAGTTCCCCGACCGCTTCAAGGCTGCTATCCCCTGCTGCGCTATGGACCCCATCGTTCCTATCCACCAGGTGAAGGAGAAGTATGACGGTCAGTTCACCGACGACCTCGTTGCTGCTTTCCAGGACAAGGTTTACAAGTGGAACGGTACCGATATGGTGTTGAGCGATATCGACACTGAGGCTTTCGTAAATCTGCCTATGTTCTTCGTACACGCTGAGTCGGATACCACTTGCAAGGTTATCAGCTCGCACGCATACTACGGTGCTCGTGAGCGTCTGGGTGCAAAGAACGACAAGATTCAGATTTTCGACGACGCTTATATGCAGAAGTTCGGTATCTCGAAGATGATCAGCCACTTCTCGTGGGTACCCCTGCTCAACGACTACTCGGAGGGTACTGCAATGGATTGGTTGGTTAAGCAGATGTAATTCTTGCTCGGGCAATAAATCAGATAAATCCATAAATGGTATAGGCTGCAAAGCCTAATGAATAAAAAATCCCGCTACCTTTTTCCAAGGTGGCGGGGTTTTGTTGTTTGGGGATTTTGTTTGTTAGGAAAAAATACTCTATCTTTATAGAGCAAAATGTGGCGGAGTATGAAGCGAAGGATAATTGCAGTCTATAATTTCTATGTTGACGGCTTCAAGAATATGACTTGGGGCAGGCAACTCTGGTGGCTTATTCTGCTCAAAGCCGTTTTCCTCTTTTTAGTGCTGAGGCTCTTCTTCTTCAAGCCCATACTTGCGGGCAAGAGCGAGGAGCAGAAGATAGAACACGTCAGCAACGAACTAATCAATCGTTAAAACCTATTTATATTAACTAATAATCTAAAAACTTATGGTAGAGTCTGCATTGGTTGGATGGTCGAGGTTGCAGTTTGCGCTCACCGCCGGTTACCACTGGATTTTTGTCCCGCTCACCTTGGGTCTGGCCGTGATTATGGCTGTGATGGAGAGTATCTATGTCAAGACAGGGGACGAGTTTTGGAAGAAGACAGCCAAATTCTGGATGAAACTCTTTGCAATCAACTTTGCAGTTGGTATCGCTACGGGTATCATCTTGGAGTTCCAATTTGGCACCAATTGGAGTAACTACTCGTGGTTTGTGGGCGATATCTTCGGTGCGCCACTCGCCATTGAGGGTATTTTTGCCTTCTTTATGGAGGCCACCTTCTTCGCGGTGATGTTCTTCGGCTGGGAGAAGGTGAGCAAGCGCACACACCTTGTCACAACATGGCTGACGGGTATCGGTGCCGCTATTTCGGCTCTGTGGATACTTATCGCCAACAGTTGGATGCAACACCCTGTGGGTATGGAGTTTAACCCCGATACCGTGCGCCACGAGATGGTCGATTTCTGGGCTTTGGTACTCAACCCCGTTGCTATCTCCAAGTTCTTCCACTCGGTGTTTAGCGGCTGGATGACGGGTGCTATCTTCGCTATCGGTATCAGTTGCTGGTATCTGCTCAAAAAGCGCGAGACCCGATTTGCTCTTGCCTCTATCCGTGTGTCGGCTATTGTGGGTATCGTCGGCACCTTTGCCGTGATGCTCAGTGGCGATAGTTCGGGTATCCATGTGGCTAAGTATCAACCGATGAAACTTGCTGCTGCCGAAGGACTTATGGATGGTGGTGAGAGAGCACCCTTCTCGATAGTTCCTGGCGTTGAGGTGCCGGGTATGCTCTCGATACTTGCCACTCACGATATTGACGGCTATGTCCCCGGTATCAATAATCTGCTCGATGGCTATACTACTCCCGAGGGTGTGGTTGTCCCCTCGGCAGAGGAGAGAATCGAGCGTGGCAAGACCGCTATTGAGGCATTTAGCGACTATCGTACGCTGCGCGAGAGTGACCCTGCGGCTGCTGCTGAGGCACGCAAGGTGCTTGATGAGAATATCGACTACTTCGGCTATGGATATATTGACTCGCCTGAGGAACTTGTGCCATCTGTGGGGTTGGTCTATTGGGCTTTCCGCGTGATGGTTGGCCTGGGTTGCGCACTCCTTTTGTTGATGATGGTGGTGCTCTGGGCCGAGTTTAAGAAAAAACTGACTAAGATGACCTGGCTGCAATGGGTGGCATTGTTCTCGATTCCGTTTGTCTACTTTGCAGGTCAGGCAGGTTGGATTGTAGCAGAGGCAGGCCGTCAGCCCTGGGTGATTGAGGGGTTGTTGCCCACCAAGGCGGCAGTGTCGAGTGTGAGCGTAGGTGCGGTGCAGACCACCTTCTTTATCTTCGTGGCTATCTTCACCCTCTTCCTCGTTATCGAGTTGCGCATATTGACTAAGGCTATCAAGAAGGGCCCCGAGATTGAAAACCAATAAACCAAGACTACTATGATTGACTACGTTTTTTTACAGAACTATTGGTGGTTTCTGATTGCTCTGCTGGGCGGATTGTTGGTCTTTCTGCTCTTTGTACAGGGCGGTAATGCGCTGATTTTCCTGGCAGGCAAGAGCGAGGATGAGCGCGAACTGATTATCAACTCGACAGGTCGCAAGTGGGAACTCACCTTTACTACTCTTGTGACTTTTGGCGGTGCTTTTTTCGCTTCGTTCCCCCTCTTTTATAGCACAAGTTTCGGCGGTGCATATTGGGTGTGGATTCTAATTCTTATCACCTTTGTATTCCAGGCTGTGTCGTACGAGTTCCAGGGTAAGGCGGGTAATCTGTTGGGCAAGAACGCTTTCCGTACCTTCCTGACGATTAATGGTTGCTTGGCTCCGCTGCTGATTGGTACGGCTGTCGGCACCTTCTTTACAGGGTCGCAGTTTGTGGTTGATAAGGCGGCAGTGGCCGATATCGGTTCGCCCGTCATCAGTCGTTGGATGAGTGGTTGGCACGGCTTGGAGGCTGTGGCTGAGCCGTTCAATGTGGGCTTTGGTCTGATGGTGATGTGCTTGGCGATAAGCCTCGGCGCACTCTATATGATTAACAATATCGACAATGAAAGCCTTGCAGGGCAACTGCGCAAGTCGCTGACTATCAGTTTTGCAGGCTTCTTGGTGACTCTGCTGTTTGTGCTTGTGAAGTTGCTGACTATG
>JAFNVE010000044.1 GCA_017379955.1 Tidjanibacter sp.
CACCATTATAATTATTATCATTAATAGGAGAATGCGACTCATAGATAGTAGATAACGACTCCTCGTAGAATCTGATATCCCCTAACAGAGTTATCACAAAATGAATAAAAATAGCCAGAACAAGAGCAAACAATAAATAACTTGTAAAGTCTTTGACTTTCTTTGTAAAGTCTTTGTCTTTTTGACTCATCATTTTTTTTGCCATAAAGCTAATCTTCAATAATATTTACAACTCTAACTGACTTCTATAAAGTCATTTTGTGGGTATTTATAAACCTCTGTCTACTCTATCTCCTTATGATAAGCGCGGCGGCGTTTGTGTTGCTCCTTGTCGAGTGCCTCCCACTGCTGTTGTACCTTCACATTGAGTTCCAACTCGGGATTACTCTCCATACTCTCAACACCCATACCGATAAAACGGGGCATAAGGTCGTTGATAATCATAGCATTAACGCCCTTATTCTGATAATCAGGATGAACAGCTACCAATAGGAAGTCGATATTCTTCGGTTTGCTACTGAGGAGTGGTTTGAGGAAATGCACCCAGCCAAATGGGAAGAGTTTGCCACCCGAGCGTTGCAGAGCACGGGTAAACGACGGGAGGGTAATACCCATACCCACCAAATTGTCATCCTTATCGGCAATCAGCGACACGAGTTTCAGATTAACAAGTGGCAGGTAGGCTGCAATATACTGCTCAATCTGCTTATCGCTCAGCATCGAATAGCCATAAAGCACAGAATAGCAGGTATTTACCAAGTCAAACAAAGGCTTGCCATACTTTTTGACAAGTTGGTTGCGCGACTTCAACTCAACAGAGTGAAGATTGAAGCGTTGAGCGACCAGGTTTGAGATCCTCTCTGTGCGTTCCCAATTCTCCTCGGGCAATTTGAGCAGGTACTCCACCCAATCGACATCCTTGGTGAAGCCAAGAGTTTCAAGGTGTTTAGGATAGTATGGGTGATTGTAGATGGTTACCATCGTACCTACGCGGTCGAAGCCCTCGACGAGCATACCCTCAGGATCGAAGTCAGTAAAGCCAAGCGGGCCCTGTATCTCTGTCATACCTCGTTCCTTGCCCCACTGCTCAACGGTATCAAGCAGGGTGCGAGCCACCTCCAAGTCGTCAATAAAGTCTATCCAGCCAAAGCGGACAACCTTATTGCCCCAAGTCTTGTTGGCCTTATGATTAATAATTGCCGCCACACGGCCCACAATCTTACCATCGCGGTAGGCGAGGAAGTAGTCAGCCTCGCAAAACTCAAAGGCTGCATTGCGGTCCTTGCGGAGCGTATTGATAGTATCCCCATACAAATCGGGAACAAAACAAGGGTGACCTTTATAGAGGTCGAGGTTAAACTGTACGAAACTCTTAAGTTGTGCTTTTGTAGTAACCTTAACTATTTCTATCGGCATTAGCAGTAGTTATTTTGGTTATTAATTTGGCTAAAATAAACATTTTTATTCAAATCACCAAATCGGGGTAATGACGGCTTAGAGTATAAAAGAGGCGCAACACTTCATCCAAAGGAAGCATTGCGCCTATAAACATCAATAGTTCAGACTATTTGATACCCAATTTCGACTTGATAGCCTTGGGAATAGAATCTTTGTGAACGAGAACGAAAATGGTCTTAGCCTTTACATACTCCTCCGAGAGGTAGTGGTAACCTGTGCCATTACGCTCAGTACCCCACGAGTTTTTGGTCTTGTAGTACTTCACGCCATCCTGGTCGGTAGCGATACCTGTGATGTGCTCCAAGTGATCGTCGGTGGTCGAGAAGTTCTCATAACCCTTCTGACGGCTCTCCTGAGTAACAGGAATCTCAACGGGTTTAGCAGCCAACATGGTCTGTGCCGAGCCAAGGTTCTCCTTAACATTTACAGCAACGTGGCGCTGGAAAGCGTAGCCGGGCTCGCTAACATCGCCATCCCAAGCCACGGTGTAGCCGGTGTTGATAGCATTGTCGATAACAGCCATAAACTCATCCAAGGGGAGGTTATACATCATCTTGTGATCCCAGTTGTCGGGTACCTCCACGGGAATCTGCTCGTAGAAGGGGTGGTGAGTGAAGCTGGTAATCTCTACATAGTCGTTTACATCCAAATCGAGGTAGTCATAGAAACTCTCAGCGGTGTACTCCTTGCCCTTGTAGGTAAACTTCTCAGGCACCTCACCGAGGTATGCATCGAGCACGCCATCCATAATCTCTGCGGGGATAGGCTTCTTCATATCTACCGAGGTCTGGCTGATGGTGCTAACCCACTTAGCCAAATCGCCGTGCGAGTGGGTAGGCGAATCGTAGTTGATACCGTCATAAACCTCCTCGGGCATCCAACCCTTGTTGTCCATAACCCAAAGTACCATATGAGCGATACTACCCTGGCTTACATTACCTTTGCCACGACGGTAGTAGTTGTCCTGCATACGGCGAATATAGTTGTTGCGAACAATAAACATCTCCGAGAGGTCGAACTCGCCTTTACCCTTGCGCAACAACTCCGACTCCATAAACGAAGTGGTAGCAAAGCACCAGCAGGTACCTGTACTTGCCTGATTCTTAACAGATGTTGCGGGATTCTCCTTGACTACGGTGAATTTATATTCAAACTCCGAGTCTTGTGCCATTGCATTGCCACCAACAGCAGCTGCAAAGAGCATTGTGAGGATAGATTTTTTAAGCATAACTTAATCTATTTAATTGGTTAGTATTTTGTACATTTTCGGCTACTTGCCACTTAGTGCAAATAGCATTTCCACAAATATAGGCAATAATTCGGTTAATATGCGCATCGGACAACTATTTTTTACATAAATTCTCACTTTTGTTAATCTTCATCATAGGCATACGCATCTATCGGCAAGTTGTCGTCATAGTGAACAGCAACATGGGCACCATCACAGAAAGGCTTATTGGCCGACTCCCCACAGCGGCAGAGCACTACCCTATTTCGCACCTCATACTCCTCGCCATCCACCCCGACAATAGGGATGCCGCCCCGCACCCATAGACCACCAGAGGCCATCATTGAAGGGTCTTCAATAAGCCCCAACGACGGCTCGTAGTGAGGTTCAAAGGGGCGACCACTCAACCTATCCCACACGCTGAGCCGCCCACTCGGACAGAGGGAGGCCTGACGGATAGCCAAATCGCGCGAAGTCTGGTCGTCGGAACGCTCCACATTATGCCACACACGCCCCACAGCATCGCAGAAACGACCAAAGGCGCAGTAGTGTTCATTATCGGAGAGGACGAGCGTTGGTCCCTCGTAACGCTCTGCCTCAGCAAGCAAAGGTGCACGCTGCTCGCTCTTCTCTTCACCCCACTCTATCTTTGTATGAGTGCCATCGCAGTAGGGGTTGGCTCGTGAGCGTCCACAGCGACAGAGGGCTGTGGGATTGGCGGTAAGAGGATAGACCTCTCCCTGACGGAACGACCAACTATCGCCATCGTTATTGAGGATTATGAATTGCTGAGCAAGCGGCGGCCTTCCATAGACGAGGTATGGGCCACGCGGCGTGATGCGCACCTTAAACTGCTCGGGCGCAAGATGAGTTCCTGGTTGAATTTTGCGTGCCATAATCTTATATATTTATAAGGTAGGCAGTGCAATAATCGTTCCTAGTATAAAGAGTTATGGGAGTTATGGGAGTTATGGGAGTTATGGGAGTGATGGGAAGATAGAGAGTTTAGGGAGTTTAGAGAGTTTAGGGAAAGTTCCTATTACTCCTATTACTCCTATTACTCCTATTGCTCCTATTACTCCTATTACTCCTATTACTCCTATTACTCCTATCCGCCCTACAAAAAAACTGAGAGTAGTTCGATACTACTCTCAGTTTTAATATAAACCCACTCACATCGAGAAGTCACTATGGCTTAGGAAATTTTGGGCTTCTCGAAGGGAGGCAAAGCGGAGTTTACTTGAAGTAAATGAGCATTTGACTCACAAGGGAAGTGCAAAATTTACAAGCCAGATGGCTTCGTGAGCACCCAAAAAAAGTCGTAGAATTTGGGGAATTTTAGGCGGGCTGGTTTCTGAGGTTGCGCGCATACTTGAAGTATGTAAGCAATCTCGGAAGCCAGCCCAACACCAAATTCACCAATTATACGGCTTTTTTAAAAGAGGTAACCGGTATTAATATAAAACGCCCCATTACCATCCTGCTTGGCCATCTTGCCGATAGGCTTGCCATACTCCAAGCAGACGATAAAGTTCTGGTTCATAATAAAGCGGAAGCCAGCACCTACTGTCGAGTGCATCGAATCCTTCTTCTGACCCTTATTCATATAACGCTCATAGGATGCACGCGCTGCTGCGTAGTCATCTACCGAAGCAAAGTCGGTAATATCGCGCTTAAAGGTCATATCATAGTTCTTGGTCACCATTGCACCATCGCTAAAGACGTTCAGACCCAGAGCAATATTCTGGTTGAAGAGTGGGAACTGCACAAAACGCCAGCGAAGCTCAGCATTGTAGGCCAACATATCCATACCCTGCACACGGTTGCGCATCAGACCACGGGTTGTGCGGAAGCCACCCATACCGTCGCGGTCATAACTCTGACCCATAGTGGTAATATAGGGAAGGATGTAGTATGGTGCGCTATTGCCAATTGTACCCTCATAGTTCAGGCGGTAGGCAAAGGTCAGTTTATCGTTAGGGATGATGGGGAAATACTGGCGGAGTGTTGCCGAGTATTTGTAATAAGGAGTTGTGCTACCCAGCCACTTCGGAGCCATAGTGATATGTGCCTCTGCCCAAGTACCGCGCGAGGGAGCGCCCTCTTTATCGCGAGTATCGTAGAGCAGACCGAGGCGAATCGAGCTACCCAGGCCACCACCTGCCACATCGTCTGAGATAAGACCCCAAGTGCGGTACTGCTCATAGAGGGTGGGTACATCGTCGGGGAACATCTTATTCTCTGCCTTATTCTTGTTAATCTTCTCGCGGTTGATAGCACCCTGCTTGAAGTAGTTGAGATGATAGCCAGCCTCCCAGAAGAGTTTGTTATCCCAGATATTACCAATCAGGTCGGCCTTGAAGAGAGCAGCAGTACGGTCCACACGATACATAGGCGAATAGAGATACATATCATCACTCGTCTCACCCAACTCTACCAACTCGTGGTCGTAGTAGGACATATAACCGTTAAAGCCATAGAAGTCCATAGCCTTATCGTTGGTCATAGTGAAACTTGTCGAGAAACGCATTCCGGGAATCAAGACCTTCGAGTCGTAACTCAGCACATAGAGTTGCGAACCCTTAGTGAAGAACGAAGCCTCCATATACCACTGCTGGCGAGGATTAGGATAGGTCGAACCATCGCCAAAATCATAAATATTGAGCAGACCACCCATCTGGAAACCCTTATCTGCATCAAATGCAACTGCGGGCAGAGGGCCGAGGTTGATACCGGTCTTAACAATCTCCTTCTTCTGACCACAGAGCGACACAATAGTCATCGAGGATATAACCAAGAGTGTAAAAAACTTTCTCATAATCATTTACTCTTATTTATTCAACATAATCTCACGAATCTCCTTATAGAGGTTGCGCAGACGTTTCTGGCTAAGCAATCTTACATCCGAGCCAATCAGTCGCCACAGACGATAGGTTTCGTGTGCCACAACGGGGGCAGGAAGCAACAATGCAATTGCAAGCAATGCCCACTGCCAGGGCAGGAATACCAATAGCAGTACGCTGTAAGTAATCATCAGCAAAGGCCACAAGATAAGATTGATAACAAATCGTATCGAGTTGCGGAAAGCCATATCCTTGATGGCGGTGAATAGCAGCGCACAGATACCATTAATAGGCAACACGAGCAACGAGGCAGGGAGCCAATAGCCAATGGTAGCAACGAGGAAGATGGCTTTGAGCAGTCGCGAGTAGAAGGGATACTTCACCGACACCGACGAGAGGCTGATGCGATGTTTCTTGCGAATCTTGTTAGCCTCTGCTCCGAGCGCAAGCACCTTTGCCGCCTTCTCCGGCTCTGCCTCCTTCATCTGCTGGATATTGCTCACGGTAAGGTTGTTAGCCTCAAAGTGTGCATTGAGCGGAGAGATTCGCTCGCCTCCACGCTTGCCTGCCAACTCCTTCTCCAAAGGTTTAGCCACGGCAGCACAAATCTCGTATGTTGCGTCGTAGTTCTCATCATTGGGGATGTAGAAAATCGACTCTTTCAGACGGTCGGAGAGTATGGTGCGCAGAGCATTTAAGCGTTCTGCGGGCTGCTGGTCGGGATGCTCAGCAATGTAATCGCGCAAGTTGATAGGCTCACCCATCTGTACACGTACGGTGGAGCGGAAACGGAAGAAATTACCATAACGCATACCCACAGGAACAATGTAGAGAGGCACATCGGGCATTAACTCTTGTGCTTGCAGACCGATGCGGAAAACACCCTTAGCAAGTGTTTGGAGCGAATATTTTGCCTGATGAGTACCCTCGGGGAAGATTACAAAGGGAATCTTATCGCGCAGGACATCCACCGACTTCTCAATCGTCTTATTATTCTTCTTTACCTCATCAATACCATCACGCATACGCATAATGGGCATAATTTTGAGGAAACGGAAAATCTTTGCAAGCATCGGATTGCGGAAGATATCTGCACGAGCCACAAATACCTTGGGGCGGTTATCCATAGCCAGGATAACGAGCGCATCCATAAGTGCGTTGGTGTGGTTGGGCGCAAAGATAATTGCACCATCTTTGGGCAGATTCTCAGTGCCTACATATTTGATTGTACGATAAGATGCTCTGAGCGCAAAATCGACATAGTGACGCAGGATAGAGTACGCCCTATCGTAGTCTTGAATTTTCTTATGCTTTTTAGCAGCCATAAAATATTTGGAATAAGTTTCTTACTCTTTCAGAGGGGTGCGGCGCATAATACCTGCTACCGACAAACCCGAAATGATATGCCAGATACCCCACCAAGCGGTGATAATCAACATACCGCCATAGTGACCGTGCCATATTTCGGGAGGGAAGATAGCGGGGTTGAACAGAAGGATAAGGCCAAGACCCGAGTTCTGAATACCCACCTCGATAGTGAGCGAACGACGGTCACGCTGTCCTACCTTACCAAGTGTTGCACCAAGATAGCCTGTGCCGAGAGCCAAACCGTTGTGAACCAATACGATGATAACGATATAGAAGAGGTTCTCAACAAACAATCGCCAATTCTGCGAGAAGGAGACGATAATCATACCCATAAAGAGCGCAATCGAAATCCACTGTGCAGGCTTCTCAATCTTCTTAGCCACCTTGGGGAGGTAGTGAGTGCAGAGCAGACCAAGCACGATAGGCAGACCAAGCAACAAGAGAATCTGCTCCAACATAGGCATAAAGGGTATCACCAAACGGGGAATATCGCCATGAATGCTGATAATGTTGCTATACATTGTACCCCAGAAGAAGAAGTTGAGAGGGGTGATAAATGGCGCAAAGGCGGTGGTGATAGCAGTCATCGACACCGAAAGCTCAATATTACCCTTTGCAAACGACGACATAAAGTTACTCATATTGCCACCAGGGCAGGAAGCCACCAGAATCATACCGAGTGCCACCATAGGGGTAATCCATGGGCTGAGTATGAGAGCCGCCAGGAAAGTAACAGCGGGCAAACCAATCCATTGCAGGCAGATACCTAAGATGACCGATTTAGGTTTTTTGAAAATCTCCTTGAAGGTATCGAGCTTGATACCCAGAGCCACGCCAAACATAACAAAGGCGAGGATAATGTTGACAATAGTCAAACCCCCAGTACCGAAATTGATAGTCAAGGAGTTAAGTGCTTCAAGTTGTTCCTTCATTTGTGCTAACATTTATAGCCACAAATTGCTTCAATAGCAAAAAGTGTCAGTTAATTAAATTAGTTATTGGTATTTGCGGCAAATCAAATACTCACTATAATTGGACAAACTTACTAATTTTTTCCCTATTTCGACACTTTTCGGCTAACTTTCTCACCTCTCGGCAATGTAAAAAATAATAAATTAGGTATAAACACCTACTGCCATTTTATTAAATTTTATACTCCTCCCATTACCTCATAAAAGAAAGTAAGCCACCACCCTGCCGTTGAAAAGGGTGGTGACTTATCTGCTGCGATGATACTTATATGTGCTCGTGGTGGGTCGGTCGCTCAAAAAAAAAGGTGAAAGAGATACGAGAACGACACGGTTAAAAATTCAGTTCATTAGTAATTATTCGAGTTTGGGAACTTACCACGGGCGGACAAAAGTATTCCGCGCGCTCTCCCACAGAGAAAACAAGAATAATCCGAG
>JAFNVE010000045.1 GCA_017379955.1 Tidjanibacter sp.
AGGGCCCGAAGTCATCGGCTGAGGACCCCAATAGGCGGGGAGTGTTGTAGCCATAGAGCGCGCACCATAGCGGGTAAGCGACTGAGCCACAGCACCATCCGAAGCAAAACCACCATCCGAAGCACCACCCATCAGGTTAGGAATGAACATATTGAAACTCTCTGTCTTGCCATAGCTCCAAGCGGTAGCATACTCCAAATCAAGACCACTGCTCTCCACCGAGCCGGCCTCAGCAAGTTCTGAGCCACCACGGGTGGTTTCGGGTGAGTATTGCATTGTGTAGTAGAGAGTTGCAAAGTTGGAGCCAACCGCCAACATAGCCGCCACAGCCAGCACAGCAGTCGATTTCCAAAACTTTTTCAGCGTTTTCTCCTTGTAGGAGTAGATAAATTCGCTAATCCAGAAGGCTGCAATCACCAAGCAGAAATACCAGGTAATCTGGGGGTGGTTGTAGCCAAGTTGGAGCGAGGCAGCGAGTGCCGCCACCGAGCAACCGAAGAGTTTGTTACCGCCACGCAGTGTGTATACCACCGCACCAATCAGCAGCGGAGCGTACGCCAAAGCCCACATCTTGGAGATGTGCCCTGCCCCGATGATTGTCATAAAGTAGGTCGACAGACCGTAGGCGAGCGATGGGATAATGCCGAGCCAGGGATTGACGCCCCACATCAGGAGCATCAGCCAAAAGCACAACATAGCCATCATAATCATCACCGTCGGCTCACCCATAAAGGCGGCAAACTTGTAACTTGCACGGGTAATCTCCTTCGGGAAACGGACATAGTTCATATATGAGGGCATACCGCTAAACGCAGCGCCCGTCCATTGTGGGTCCTCATCGTAGAGTTGGTTGTGCTCCTGCACATCACGGCTCATACCATCGAACTGCACCATATCGTGCATCACCAGCACCTCGCCACTGTATTGGGGTGCGAAGTAGAGAGCCGAAAGCCCCCAGAAGAGCACCACAGCGACAATATATGGAAGTGCCTTACGGAGTGCTGTGAGGCTGTTTTTGGGTTGGAGTTGGGATTGTGTTGTGGTCTTTTTATCTCTTTTGTCGGTCATAAATACCATTTTACTATTATATCAGGTAGCAAAGTTACACATTTTGGCGAAGTATTCCATTTTTTTCACTATATTTGTATACTCTACGAAGACATTATTATGGATACACTCTCACAAATAAGAGATTTGCTGTCGAAGGACCTCAGCAGATATGAGGATTTTATTCGACTTGCTTTCAAGCACGAGGAGGATTTTATTGCAGAGATGCTTGACTATCTTATCGAACATCGCGGCAAAGGTATCCGCCCGATATTGGCACTGCTGATGGCCAACATACACTCCCGTACAGGTGCAGTTTCACAACGCGCCTATCTGGTGGCTATGATAGTAGAAATGCTCCACACCGCCTCCCTCGTTCACGACGATATTATCGACAATGCAGAGATGCGCCACGGTGCCGACTCAGTAAATGCTCGCTACGGCAGCCACTCGGCAGTGGTGATTGGCGACTACATTCTGGCAAAGGCCTTCTCTTCGGGTATGGAGAGCGGTCAATTCGACCTGGTGAACTACATAACACGCACACTCAAAACCCTTTGCGAAGGCGAACTTATCCAGACCAACGTCAGCAACTCGCTCGATATGACTCGTGATAAGTACTACGATATCATCTATCGTAAAACTGCCTCACTGCTTGGCACTTGCTGTGGCGCGGGCGCACTCGCCTCGGGTGCTGACCACACAGCAGTAGCCGTGGCTCGTCAGATTGGCGACAATCTGGGTATGGCATTTCAGATTAAGGACGACCTGCTTGACTATGCACCATCGTCGCAGACGGGCAAGCCCACTTGTGCAGACCTGAAAGAGCATAAAATCACACTCCCGCTATTGCTCGTTCTCGAAGAGGCAACCCCCGAGGAGCAGAGCGCAATCAAGGATATTGTTCGCACAATCGCAGAAACAGGTGAGGGAATCGAGAAAATCTATGCGCTTGTGGAGCGTGCAGACGCCGTAAGCCACTCTATCGAGGTGATGGAGAGTTATCTGAACGCTGCCCGTTCGATGATTAAGACCTACCCCGAAAGCCCCTATCGCGATGCAATGCTGTCGCTTTGCGACTACATCGGCAAGCGTTCGTTCTAATTGATTTACAGACCTATAAGCAAAATAGTTATGAAAAGCATACTTAAAAAATTGGCTCTCCTGCTTGTGGTGGGATTGGCTATGGGCGCACTTATGACCTCCTGTTCGCCAGATGACGGCGAGGAGTATTTCGACGAGAGTTTTCTCTACGGCAAATGGCAGAGTGGCACCGAGTTTTACCGCTACGACCTTGGTGGCGAGGGCGTAACTTGGGATACTGCCGACGATGTTACCGAGAGCGAGGGTCAGCGTTTCACCTGGACACTGACAGGCTCGGAGTTGAAGCATATTCATATTATGGTGATGGGTGGCAACGTGCCTAAGGTCTATACGGTTACCACGCTGACAGCCTCGACACTGAGCTACCACGACAGCTTTGGTAAGATCTTCACCTTCTCAAAAGTACGCTAACTTTCATACAACTAACCCACCTTGCCTTCTATGAAAAAATGTCTTAAAATAGCGGGCATTACTCTTGGCTCGCTCGTCGGACTGCTCTTGGTAGTCCTCTGTTTGGTCTGCTGGCTTGTGCTCACTCCCGCACGACTAACGCCTATCCTTTCGGGACAGATGGAGAAGTTTATCACTGCTCCCACTTCGCTTGGGCAAGTGGATGTATCGCTCTTCTCGTCCTTCCCTAATCTCGAATTGCAGGTAGATAACTTTGTGATTACCAACCCAATGGCTGGTGCTCCATCCGACACCGTTGTATCGGTTGGCCGACTGAGTGGCGCGATTGACGTAAAGGCATATCTGAAAGAGAAGGAGATTATTCTCCACGACCTGACACTGAGTAGTGGCGATATCAATATCTTTACCGATGCTTCGGGCAACACCAACTACGCCATCTTCCCCGCACAAGCAGAGAAGGTAGAGGAGGAGCCCTCCGCATTTGACCTCGGCAAGATTATGAGTGCCGCCGATCTCAAAAAGATTGCACTCGAAGATGTTGATATTAAGTATATTAGCACTCCCGACACCCTCAGTGCGGAGTTGGCGGGCGTAAATCTTTCGCTCAGAGGCGCGATGCGTGGCGATGCTCTCCGTGGAGAACTTTTGTTTGGCATCGAGGCTATCAACCTCACCACCTCGGCAGGCCCTCTCGCTACCGAGTGGCCACTGTCGCTCAAAGTGCCTTTCAAGGCAGAGGCGGGTGTGGCAACACTCGACAAGGCAACACTTTCGGTGGCCGACCTGATTGAGTTGGCAGTTGAAGGAACTCTCGGTAAGGATGGCGAAGCAATAGATACCGATTTATCTCTCACACTCAACGAGTTGGATATTGAAAATACACTTGCAGCACTCCCCGTTTCGTTCCGTGATTTGGTAAAGGATATTGATGCGGCGGGCGTTATAGGTATCAAGGCAACCGCAAAGGGCAAATTGGCTGAGGGCGAATTGCCACAGATAACCGCAACCCTCAACCTTGCTGACGGCTCACTACGTCACCCTGCAATACCACTACCCATTAATAATATAGGTGGTACGCTGACCGCAACTGCACAACAGAGGGCGGGCGAGGAGATGACCGCTTCGGCCATCATCGATGCACTTTCGCTCTCGACTCCCAAATCGACAGCAACTCTTGCAGGTCGAGCAGACAACCTGCTTTCCGACCCCACCGCCGACATCACTCTGACCACCACGGTATCACTGCCCGAGGTGGCAGGACTGCTGCCCGACACCCTCCCCTTAGCGGCCGAGGGCGTTATTGGCGGCACTATCAAGGCGGCAGGCAGACTTAGCGACCTGACAGCGGGTGCATACGAGAAGCTGCGCGCCGACGGCAATTTGGCGTTTACCGATCTCTCGTTGCATTACGACACACTACACATTGCGACACAGTCACTTACGACTCACATAGCACTCCCCAACCCCCACCCCGCAGAGAACACCTTTGCGCATCTCTCGCTCGGTTGGAAGGAACTTGCAGCCTTTGCCGGCAACAGTTTGCAGGCACGCTTGCAGTCTGGCAATGGCGATGTAGACCTCACCAACCCGATGGAGCACATTGGGGCTAACCTTGCACTGACCATTGACGGTATGCAGGGCTCGATGGAGGCATACAAGGCCGACATCTCGCGTGCAACACTCACCGGACAGTTTGACCACACCGCCGGCGACACGCTCACCATCCCCACCCTGACCGCACGTCTGCAACTGGACAAGGTAAATGCCGATGCCTCGCCTATGGCATTGGAGGGTAACAATCTGGGAGTTACGGTAGCAATGCGTGCCGACCCTGATGAGCCTACTCGTCCCGTAGTAACACTCCACTACGACAACTCGGCACTGAACGCTACACTCGGCCCCGACCACACCGCAACGCTAGGTGATGTGGAGATGTTGGCGACAATGATTATCCACAACGAGGAGGAGAATCCCCTGCTCCGTTTCAACCCTACGGGCAAGGTTTCTATACACAATGTAAACTACAGCAACCCCACCATGCTTGTAGAGGGCGAGCCTATGCCTATTGAGGTGCCCGAGATTTCGCTCACCTTCACCCCTGAGCGATTCGACATTGTCGATAGCCGTGTGGTGGCTGGTCGTTCCGACTTCCGTTTGGAGGGCGTACTTGATAACCTCACCTCTTTCCTGCGCAAGGAGGAGTTGTTGCAGGGCCGATTGAAATTCTCGTCTGAGCAGACAGATATCAACCAACTTATGGCACTCACCAGCGGCATCGGCTACTCGGAAGAGGAACTTGCTGAGGATAAAGTACTTGCCGTTCACGCTGCACCACCACTCAGCGGTGAGGAGAGCGAGGAGGCTATGCCATTTATGGTGCCTAAGGGTGTATCGTTGCGCCTGGATGTAGATATTGCCGATGCGCTGATTGGCAACGACTCAGCACGCGGAGTAAAAGGCTCTGTGAGTGTAGAGGATGGAACTCTTGTTCTTGATGACCTCCACTTCACCACCTCGGCAACCGAGATGCACTTGACCGCTATGTATCAGTCGCCACGCCCCAACCACCTCTTCGTGGGTTTGGATTGCCATATGCTTGATATTGAAATAGGTAATCTGCTCAACCTCTTCCCTGAGATGGGCGAGATGATGCCTATGTTGCGCTCGTTCGGTGGTGGTGGCGAGTTCCACATTGCCGCCGAGACCAACCTCGACCGAAACTACAACCTCAAACCCTCCACAATTCGTGGTGCTGCATCACTCCGAGGCGAGGATTTGGTGCTGATGGATGGCGAAACATTTACCGAGATTTCACGCCTGCTCCGCTTCAATAAGCGCACCGAGAATAAGATTGACAGCCTCTCGGCCGAGTTCACCATCTTCCGCGAGGAGATTGATATCTACCCCTTCCTTGTGGTGATGGACGAGTACAAGGCTATCGTGGGCGGACGCCACAACCTCGATATGTCGATGGACTACAACATATCGCTCATACACAATCCATTGATTCCCATCCGATTGGGTTTGGATATCACGGGTAACATCGAGGACATAAAATTCCGCTTGGCAGAGTGCAAATATGCCGACCTCTATCGCCCTGCGGAACAGAAGGTAGTCGAGACCTCACAACTTGCACTGCGTGAGCTAATCCGAAAGGCTCTCACGCGGTCGGTAGAAAGCGAGCCGACAGTGAGCGACGAAGAAAAAGGTGGAGAGAGTTAATCTCCACCTTTTTTATTTTGCCTATACTCGGTTGGCGTAATCCCCGTAATCTTTTTGAAAGTACGGTTAAAATATGGCAGGTCACCAAATCCGACCTTATAGCAAATCTCTGCTACTGAATTACTTGTGCGCGAAAGCATATCGCAAGCCATATCTATGCGGAAATGGTTGAGATAGTTGAAGATAGTCTGCCCTGTATGGTGCTTGAAGAAGTTGCAGAGCGATGAGCGGCTCATACCCACATGCTGAGCCACATCGTCGAGAGAGATACGGCGCTGATGAGCACAGATGAGGTAGGTGGTGATTCGGTTCAGGCGCACCGATTCGTCATAACACAACGCCCCTCCAATGGGGCTACTTCCCTCACCCTCAACCAAAAGGGGCAATATCTGCAACAACAAACCCACACGCTCCGCATCACACTTATCGTGCATCGCGCGGAGCAGAGCCGTGATTCGCTCACGCAACCCACCCTGATAGAGGGTCGCCTGACGAATACCCTCCAACGCCTCAACCACAGAAGCAAACTCAGGAAACAATGAGGCGCACGCCGCAAGGGTCTGAGGATGGAAGATGATTGTTGTGTTCGATATCTCTCCGTGCTCATCCACACATTGGGGGTCAAATTTCCAACAATGGTTCATATCGGGTGGCACCAGCACAACATCCCCCTGCTCAAACGGCTCCGTACAATCATCCATTGTGCGCTCGCCACGCCCCACCATCACCCACGACAGCTCCCACATATCGTGACTATGCAACCCCATCTGGTCGGCAGGGAGCAGAGTGACGTAATTATATATAAAGGAGTGGACTCCACCCGCAGGATTAAAGGCCCGAATTATACTCTTTACCATAATGCAGTTAACTTCTATTGCAAATATACGACAAATAATATAAAATATCCGACAATATGAAGATGTTTATTTGTTCTAAATTTGTGTTGGATTATTTTCTCCACTATTTTTCTGGGGATTTTCGGAAATTTATTTGGGGATTTTACGGAAATTTTTCTGAAAACAAACTACTAACATAACAGTTATGGCAAAAGTTCAAAATGTCTATTTAGAGTCCAAGCCTCGCTACGAGATTCTTGATGGTCTTCGCGGTGTGGCTGCACTCCTGGTGGTTGCCTTCCACCTTTTTGAAACCTATTCCAAGGGAACACCCTATCAGATTATCAACCACGGCTACCTGGCAGTCGATTTCTTCTTTGTCCTCTCGGGCTTTGTGATTGGCTACGCCTACGACGACCGTTGGAGCAAGATGACTCTTGGCGGCTTCTTCAAACGTCGTCTCACCCGTCTGCAACCTATGATGGTGATTGGCACTGTCGTAGGTCTGCTGATGTTCTACTTTGGTATCAACTGCTCGCAGTTTGGCCCAATCGCCACAGCTCCTGCCTGGAAGATAGCCCTCTGTTTTGTACTGGGTATCTTTATGATTCCCGTAACGCCCAAGATGGATATCCGCGGTTGGCACGAGAGTTATCCGCTCAATGGCCCGCAATGGACACTGATGTTGGAGTATATTGGCAATATCCTCTACGCACTCTTCTTCCGCCGTATGCCTAAGTGGCTGCTCGCCTGCTTCGTAGGCCTCTTCGCACTACTCACCCTCAACTTCGGTCTGGGCTGGGATGTGTTTGGCACACTTGGTCACTACTCGGGTCGCTTTGCGGGTGGCTGGTCTATTACTGAACAGCAGTTGTGGATTGGTTTTACCCGACTGCTCTATCCCTTCTTCTGCGGCCTGCTTATTCAGCGTATCGGCAAGTTTATAAAGGTGAAAAATGCCTTCTTGTGGTGCTCACTTATTCTGATTGCCGTATTGTGTGTGCCTCGCATCGGTGCTGCTCCCTCCTTCTCGCGTGAGTTGGGCTACCAACCCGGCGGGGTATTCTATAATGGTCTGTATGAGAGCCTTATCATCCTGATCGTCTTCCCGCTGCTGGTCTTGATGGGCGCAGGTGGCACGATTAAGGGCAAATGCTCTATGAAGTTCTGCAAATTCCTCGGCGACCTCTCCTATCCCCTCTACATCACCCACTACCCGATGATCTATGCTCAGATGAGTTGGCAGAGCGCAAACGCTGACGCACCCGTGGGTCAACACATTATGGTCGCTATCAGCTTCTTCTTCCTCTCGATACTTATGGCTTGGGCCTGCTTGAAGTTCTTCGACGAGCCCACCCGCAAGTGGCTCACCGAACACTGGCTCAAAGGCAAGAAGAGCAAAGAGGCGGCCACCGAGGTGGCAACCGTCGAAAAATAGCACAACACATAACCACAACATTACCCACGCACGCATACGCCCAAACAAAGTGTGCGTGGGTCTTTTATACTCTTTGCAAATGAAAACAACTATCCCCGAAATCGACTCCAAGACTATCCGATTGCTACGTTTCCCGCTGATTATAATGGTGTTATATGTTCATTGTTTCGGCCCCGGCGAGGTAGATATGCTCGCTATGGACTACTCGTCGCTGAGCGGTATGGATTGCTTTAACATCTTCCGAGTATTTGTCACCCGCGTGCTCTGCCACGTTGCAATTCCATCATTCTTCATCATCTCCGGCTACCTCTTTTTCCGTGGCACAACCGAGTGGAACTGTGAGGTCTACACATCGAAACTACGCAGTCGGGTAAAAACACTTTTGATCCCCTACCTCATCTGGAATCTAATCTATCTGATTTATATCAAGAGTTCGAGCAACCCGTTTGATTATGTGGCACCCTTTGTTAGCGATATGAGCGTGGGCGACTACTTCGCCTCGTTCTGGAACCTGATTATCGGCGAAACGGGTATGACCAATTGGTTCGGACAACCCACCCCTAACCACTACCCAATCAACTTCCCGCTCTGGTACGTACGCGATTTGATGGTACTTGTGGTGCTCTCGCCACTCATCAGACTGTTCGTTAAGCACACCCGCAAGTGGGGCCTGCTGATGTTGGCGCTCTGCTACGTGTCGAGCATCTGGCCCAACTACACAGGCATACAGATCAACGGAGTACTCTTCTTCTCGGTGGGGGCCTACTTGGGAGTACATCAAATCGATATGGTCGATTGGTTCCGACGTCACCGTCGCATCATCTACCCTGTTGCCGCAGTGCTCGCCCTTGTCACCCTCTACTTCGGCTCCATCTGGACCACCACCGGACTGCGCGTCTACAAGTTTTTTGTACTCTTCGGCACAGCCTCCACTATCGCTCTGGCAGGTGGGCTGGCTCGGCAGGGCAAAGCCAATATGCCAGCCCTGCTGAGCAATAGTGCATTTTTCATTATGGCAGTTCACATGATTGAGTTCTGCCAACTCGGCGACCGACTCTATCGCCTGATTTTCAGCCCCGAATCGGCTCTCGGACTGACAATCTGCTATATTGTCGTACCATTTATGGTGGCAGGAATGTGTATTGCCCTCTTTGCCCTTTTGAAGAAATTGTGCCCGCCACTGCTCAAACTGCTAAATGGCGGTAGAGTCTGAACATTAATAACAACTTTGAGAATTGTTTTCAGGGGTTTTATTCAATGGGGCGTGGGGTTCTCCTTAAACTCCCTAAATTCCTTAACGCTCCCTAAATTCCCTAAAAATACTCGCGGGTATTAAAATTAATACCCGCGAGTATGGAATGTTGTGGGAGCGGTTTTTTTAATAGGGAGTTTAAGGAGATTAGGGAATTTAGGGAACTTAGGGAGTTTAAGGAGTTTAAAGAATTTAGGGAACTTAGGGAGTTTAAGGAGTTTAAAGAATTTAGGGAATAATGTGAATAATGTGAATAATGTGAAAACCATTTAGACTATTGTGCAATAGTTAGGTTTCTCGGGTTTAGGAAATACCCTCGTAGAGGGTACAAATGAAATAGAGAATAGGGCTTGCCAAGTTCACTTGAGCAAAGCCCTATTCTCTATTTTGTTTGTAGTTACTGCAAAGTAACTCCTAAACCCGCAAACTAAATAGTACAAAAGTTTTTTGGTGCCGCTTTTTTACAAAAAAGGGGCGAAAAGCTTTTTACAAAAAGCGACCTACTACTTCTTCAGTGCGGCCATACGTTCGCGGATAGCCTCGAGTTTAGCCTCAGCGTCGCGTTTCTTGTTACGCTCGGTCTGTACTACTGCCTCGGGTGCGTTCTGCACGAATCGCTCGTTGGAGAGTTTACCCATCACTGTGCGGAGGAATCCCTCGTAGTACTTCTCGTCTGCTGCGAGCTTCTCGAGCTCGGCCTCCACGTCGATGCTCTCGCTCATGGGCACGAAGTACTGTGTTGTCTTTACGATGAATGCCTGCGCTGTGGGGTCTTTCTCCTCTACCACGGTCACCGATGCGAGGTTTGCCATCTTCGAGAGTACGGCTACCAACTCTGCGGGGTAGTTCTCGTCAGCAATCACTTTGAGTTCCAACGCCTCCTTCTGAGGTGTGTTGGACTGCTTGCGCACGTTACGCACGGCGGTCACGGCCTCCTGTACGAGTTCCATACGCGCCAAGAGCTCGGGCTTCTGCTCACCTGCCACGGCACGATGTGCCACGGTGATACTCTCGCCAGCCTCGCGGGGCAGTACGCGCTGCCACAACTCCTCGGTCACGAAGGGGATGAAGGGGTGGAGTGTGCGGAGCAACTTGTCGAAGAAGGTGCGGGTTGCAGCGATTGTTGCGCTGTCGATGGGCGAGCCGTATGCGGGCTTCACCATCTCCAGGTACCAACCCGAGAAGTCGTCCCAGAAGAGCTTGTAGGCGGTCATCATCGCATCCGAGATGCGGTATGCCTCGAAGTGCTCGTCAATCTCTGCAAGGGTGCGCGAGAGGAGTGCGTCGAACCACTCTACAGACAGACGGTTGTTCTCGCTCTGAGCGAGAGCCTCGTCTACCTTCCAACCCTCGATAAGCTTGAAGGCGTTCCAAATCTTGTTGCCGAAGTTACGGCCCTGCTCGCAGAGAGCCTCGTCGAACATGATATCGTTACCTGCCGAGGTGCTGAGCAACATTGCCGCACGCACGCCGTCTGCGCCATAGGTGGCGATGAGGTCCAGCGGGTCGGGCGAGTTGCCGAGCTGCTTACTCATCTTGCGACCAATCTTGTCGCGCACGATACCTGTGAAATATACATTGCGGAAGGGCACCTCATTACGGTACTCCTCGCCAGACATAATCATACGAGCCACCCAGAAGAAGATGATATCGGGACCGGTCACCAGGTCGTTTGTGGGATAGTAGTAGTTCACCTCCTCGTTGTCGGGGTTGGTTATGCCGCCAAATACGCTGATGGGCCAGAGCCACGAGCTGAACCAGGTGTCGAGCACGTCATCGTCCTGACGCAGGTCGCTCATCTGCAACTCACTGTTGCCACTCTTTGCGCGTGCCAACTCGAGTGCCTCCTCTGCTGTCTCAGCTACCACATAGCCACCTGCGGGGAGGAAGTATGCGGGGATGCGGTGACCCCACCAGAGCTGACGCGAGATACACCAATCCTTGATGTTCTCCATCCAGTGACGATAGGTGTTCTTGAACTTTGCGGGCACAAATTTGATGGAGTCGTTCATCACAACCTCCAATGCGGGCTTCGCCAACTCCTCCATACGCAGGAACCACTGCATAGAGAGCTTAGGCTCGATAGGCACATTGGTACGCTCCGAGTAACCTACATTGTTGGTGTATGCCTCGGTCTTCTCCAAGAGGCCAGCCTCGGCAAGATCTTTCTCAATCTGGTCGCGAAGCACGAAACGGTCCATACCGACATACATACCTACGCGGTCGTTGATGGTGCCGTCGGGGTTGAAGATATCGATACTCTCCAAGCCGTACTTCTCGCCGAGCATATAGTCGTTCACATCGTGTGCGGGGGTAACCTTCAAGGCACCTGTACCGAACTCGATATCGACATACTCGTCGCGGATTACGGGCACAGAGCGACCCACCAGAGGCACGATTACTCGCTTGCCCTCCAAGTCGGCATAACGGGGATCGTTGGGATTCACGCAGAGTGCGGTATCGCCCAGGATAGTCTCGGGACGGGTGGTAGCAACGATGATGTAGCGACCCTCCTCGCCCTCCACCTGATAGCGGAGGTAGTAGAGCTTACCCTGACTCTCGCGATAGATTACCTCCTCATCCGAGAGGGCGGTCTGCGCTGCGGGGTCCCAGTGTACCATACGCACACCACGATATATCTTGCCCTTGTTGAAGAGGTCAACAAAGACTTTAATTACACTCTTCGAACGCTCCTCATCCATGGTGAAGCAGGTGCGCTCCCAGTCGCACGAAGCACCGAGCTTGCGCAGCTGACGCAGGATGACACCACCAAACTCCTCTTTCCACTGCCAAGCGTGCTGCAAGAACTCCTCGCGGGTGAGGCTGCTCTTGTCGATACCCTGCTCTTTCAGGCGTGCCACAACCTTTGCCTCGGTTGCAATCGAAGCGTGGTCTGTGCCGGGTACCCAGCAGGCATTCTTGCCCGACATACGAGCACGGCGCACCAACACATCTTGCAGAGTGTTGTTGAGCATATGGCCCATGTGGAGCATACCGGTCACGTTGGGTGGCGGAATTACGATTGTATAAGGTTCGCGCTCATCAGGCTCCGAGTGGAAGAAGTTGTTCTCAATCCAGTACTCGTACCATTTATCCTCAATCTGTTGAGGTACATATTTGTCGCAGTTTTCCATAGTCTTCTGAGAAAGTTGCATTTATTTTGTAATCAATTGGGGCAAAGATAGTGTTTTTTTCGCACCTATTATATACGAGTTGTTAATAAAGTGATAATTGTTTTTCACTTTTAGGGCACTTTTGGCAATAGAAAAGCGTTATATTTGTGCGCTAAATTGAGATAATATGCGCTTATAGGGCGCAAAGTAGTAGAGAACTATGAGTAAAAAAGATATAGAAGTAGATATTGTAGCGGGAATCTCCGATATGGTCGATGGCGGCCAGCAGGTTATTCCTATCGTGTCGGGTGATGAGGAGGAGCTCACCGAGAGCGTTCCTGTGCCCGATATTATCCCTGTGCTCACCCTGCGCAGTTCCGTGCTCTTCCCCGGTGCTATCACCCCCATTACAGTAGGTCGCGACAAGTCGATGAAACTTGTGCGCGAGGTGGAGCGTAGCGGCGGACTGCTGGGCGCAGTGTTGCAGAAGGATGCACGCGTGGAGCACCCCACCGCAGATGATATGTATCGCGTGGGTACGGCAGCCCGCATCCTCAAAATCCTCGAGATGCCCAACGGCAACCTCACCGTTATCCTCCACGGCTTGGAGAAGATTGAGGTTGAAGAGTACCTCTCGACAGAGCCATACTTCACCGCTAAGGTAAAGTCGCTCAGAGATATAGCCCCCGATGGCGACAATGTAGAGTTCAGCGCATTAGTCGACTCGATTCGCGATGTTGCTCTCAACATCATCGAGATTTCGCCCAATATGCCTAAGGAGGCTTCGTTTGCAATCAAGAATATCGACTCGCGTCGCAGCATGATTAACTTCATCTGCTCCAACCTCGACCTTTCGGACGCCGACCGTCAACACCTGTTGGAGGCTCCCGGTCTGTTGGCTCGCTCGCGTCGCCTGCTCGAGATTCTGATTCGCGAGCAGCAACTCGTGGAACTCAAAAACCGTATTCAGTCTAAGGTAAAACAGGATATCGATCAGCAGCAGAAGGAGTACTTCCTCCAACAGCAGATTCGCACAATCCAGGAGGAGTTGGGCGACAATGGCGAGGAGGCAGAGATTGCCAAGATGCGCGAGAAGGCCGCAAAGAAAAAGTGGCCCGAGGCGGTAGGCAAGACCTTCGAGAAGGAGTTGTCGAAGTGCGAGCGACTCAACCCTGCCGTGGCTGAGTACTCGGTGCAGATGACCTATCTGCAACTGATGCTCGACCTGCCCTGGGACGAGTGCACCACCGATAACCTCGACCTCAATCGCGCCAAAGAGCAACTCGACAAAGACCACTACGGCTTGGAGGAGGTCAAGGAGCGTATCTTGGAGCACCTGGCGGTTATCAAACTGAAAGGGGATATGAAATCCCCCATCATCTGCCTCTACGGCCCTCCGGGAGTCGGTAAGACCTCGCTTGGCAAGTCGGTGGCAGAGGCACTTGGTCGCAAGTTCGGCCGTATCTCGCTCGGTGGTCTGAGCGACGAGGCTGAGATTCGTGGCCACCGCCGTACCTATATTGGTGCTATGCCCGGCCGTATCATCCAGACTATCAAGCGTTGCGAGTCGTCAAACCCTGTTATTATCCTCGACGAGGTGGACAAGGTGAGCGTGGGCACTCACGGTGACCCCGCATCGGCACTCTTGGAGGTACTCGACCCCGAGCAGAACACCACCTTCCACGACAACTATCTGGATACCGAGTACGACCTCTCGAAGGTGCTTTTTATAGCAACCGCCAATAATATCTCCGCTATCAACCCCGCACTCAGGGACCGTATGGAGATGATTAATATCCCCGGCTACCTGCTCGAGGAGAAGGTGGAGATTGCCGAGCGCCACCTGGTGCGCAAGCAGATGGAGATGCACGGCCTGCCTGATGGTAGCCTCACCATCAGCCCCGAGGTTATGGAGAAGGTAATCTCCGAGTATACCCGCGAGGCTGGTGTGCGCTCACTCGACAAGTCTATCGCCAAGATTGCACGCCGCAGAGCAAAGCAGATTGGCTTCGAAATGGAGTACCAACCCGAGATTTCGGCTGCCGACGTGGAGGATATTCTGGGCGTACCCCGCTTCCAGAAGGATACCTACGAGGTGGGTGGTATGACAGGTGTTGTTACCGGCCTGGCATGGACCGAGGTGGGTGGCGATATCCTCTATATCGAGTCGGTACTCACACCAGGCAAGGGTATTGTGAGCCTCACCGGCAATCTGGGCGATGTGATGAAGGAGTCGGCAACGATTGCCGTGGAGTGGGTTAAGGCTCACCACGAGAGCCTCGGCATCGACCCCGCAACCTTTGAGAAACACGACATCAACATCCACGTTCCCGAGGGCGCAATTCCTAAGGATGGCCCGAGCGCAGGTATCACTATGCTCACCTCGATTGTCAGCACCCTGACAGGCAAGAAGGTGAAGGAGCGTATCGCCATGACGGGCGAGACCACACTGCGTGGCCGCGTGATGCCCGTGGGCGGTATCAAGGAGAAGATTCTGGCGGCCAAACGAGCAGGCATCAACGAGATTATCCTCTGCGAGGACAACCGCAAAGACATTGTCGACATCAAAGAGGACTACACCAAGGGTATGACCTTCCACTATGTCAAGAATAACGAGGAAGTTTTGTCATTGGCATTACTCTAACGACAATTCAAAA
>JAFNVE010000046.1 GCA_017379955.1 Tidjanibacter sp.
AGGGTAAGCAAAAAATGTGTGTAAAAATTTTGTTTCCGAGCGAAAATGTTTAATTTTGCTATGACAAAGCGAACTATATTTATTAGAACATAGTTTTTATTAACACATTTTTTATTAACTAACTTAACTAACAAAACCATGAAGAAGTTTTTCGTAACTCTTTCTGCATGCCTTTTCGCAGCAGTAGCAGTAAATGCACAGGAGTTGGCTAACTGGAACTGGGCTGGCCAGCAGGCTAAGACCGAGGTTACCGCTGACGGTGTTATCTTCCGTCTTTCGGCTCCCTATGCAACCGTAGTAAAGGTTAATCCCTCGTGGACCCAGGCCGTTGAGATGACCAAGGGTGAGAAGGGTGTTTGGGAGGCTAAGGTGGCTCTTCCCGCTCCTGAGATCTACACCTACAGCTTCACCGTTGACGGTGTTAACATGAGCGATGCTAGCAACCTCGACTTGCAGCGCGACGGTACTCGTTATATGAGTATGCTTATCATCCCCGGCGAGCGTTCGGCTCACTATGATGATGTTGTAGAGAACCACGGTGACCTCCACCAGGTATGGTACGATTCGCCTACCCTCGGTATCGAGCGTCGTGTGTTCGTTTACACTCCTCACGGCTACACCGACAAGGAGAATGCTAAGAAGAAATACCCCGTTCTCTATCTGCTCCACGGTGCAGGTGGTGATGAGGACGCTTGGAGCTCGATGGGTCGTACTTGCCAGATCATGGATCACCTCATCGCTAACGGCGAGGCTGAGCCCATGCTCGTTGTAATGCCCAACGGTAACGCTACTCAGCGTGCTGCTCAGACCCTCGGTCTTCCCCAGGCTCAGATTTCGCGCGAGCAGGCTGGTCAGATGTCGTATACCAACTCGATCGTTAAGGACATCGTTCCTTATATCGAGGCTAACTACCGCGTTTACAAGGACAAGGCACACCGTGCAGTAGCTGGTCTGTCGATGGGTGGTGGTCACACTGCTACCGTATCGCGTGACTTCCCCGGTACCTTCGACTACGTAGGTGTTTACTCGGGTGCAGTAGGCAGCATCAAGGATCGTGAGGGTAACCTCAACCAGGATATGGTTAACAAACTGAAAGCACAGCAGAAGGCTGGTTACAAGCTCTACTGGATCGCTTGCGGTAACACCGACTTCCTCTATCAGCAGAACTTGGAGTATATGAAGGGTCTGGATGAGATCGGCTTCACCTACACTTGGTTTGAGTCGGAGGGTGGTCACACCTGGGACAACTGGCGTATGTATCTCGATACTTTCGCTCCTATGCTCTTCAAATAGTCTAAGAGTTTAGAAATGTTCTGAGGGTTGGGTTTTCCCAACCCTCTTTTTTTATCTTTTGACTATCTCTAAGGTTTGCAAAATTTATGCATATTCACTATTTTCGTGTTACGCTACTTGATGATATGAGTTAATAAGTATACCTATAATAATTACTTGTCTTAGGACTCTGATGGTTAATGTATGCGACATATATAGGGCAATGACAACGCCGGAGTTGTCATTTCGTTCGCTCTCTCACATCACGCCCAAACTCGACCGTTACGGCTATCTTGTGACATACGCACAGAACAACGCACTTGTCGCCCAAGCCAACTTGGGGGATGCTCTTGTCGCCATTAAGTGCTATATCTCACCTCGCGAGAACATCAGCACGATTTTGTCCACAGAGGATGTTAACTCTTCGCGTTTGTTGGTGCCAAGCCATCTCTATAAGGATGAGTTGATTGTTATGCAGGGCGATGGGGTGGAGTGCTCAGCCGATGTGGTAATATCGCCTTGGATTTCGGGAGGAACGCTCAGCGAAGCGATAACGGCGGCGGTGCGAAGCGGGGATGTAGCGACACTGGCTATACTTGCCGAGAGGTTTGACAGGCTTGCTCTTGCGCTGCTCGATGCACCATTTGCGCACGGTGATGTCAAGCCCGATAATATTGTTATTGCCGATGATGGGGAGTTGCGCCTGATCGACCTTGATGCCGTGTGGACTCCTGCGCTCACGCATTGCGAGGAGTTGGGCACGGCAGAGTATCAGCACCCGAGGCGTGATGCGAAGTTTTTCGGCCCTCATATTGACGATTACCCGATAGCCCTTATCTCGGTGGCTCTGCACGCCTTGGCTGAGTTGCCGCATATCGCAGTAGAGGGAGCGGTTTTGCCTTTTGATAGTGGTCTGGTGCAGGGTACTAATGAGGCGTATCGTGAGGCCTGTGCACACTTCCGCAAGAGTGGAAATGTAACTCTTCAACGCCTTGCAAGGCAACTGACAAAGAAGAGTCCTATGATTGATAATCTCAGAGTGTTGATAGCAGAATTGTTGAAAAAGTATGAGAGATAAGCAGACCCTAACACAGATTGTGGATGCAATTGAGAACGGTGCGGAGTCGTTTAAGCGTCTGCGCAAGGTGGTGGTTATTAGAAACAAAGCGGGCGAGGTAATGGCCTCAGCCCACTCGACCCACTATCGTATTGCAGTGACGATAGATGGCAATCCACATACCTTATACATCCCCTTCGGGATGAGCGATGAGGGGCGTGTGGAGTTTGTGGCGCGTGTGCGTGCTACGCGTGGAGATAGTTTGCAGGTGTTGGCTGTGGCTGACTTTCTGCCACACGAGTTGAGGCTTGTAGATGCGGATGGCTATCGCCCACGCCTCGATGTTGTTGTGGAGGAGGGGAGTGGCTCGCTGCTCGGTGAGGTGATGGAGGAGGTGCGACTTGGAAGACGCGAAAAGTTACGGGAGTGGATTGGGCAGATTGGCTACTTTGCCGAGAGCCTCGTGGAGAGTGAATTGTACCACGCCTTGCCCTCGGCCGAGAATATGAGGTTGGATAGCCGTGGCAGAATACGCCTGTGTGCATACCCGTTCTATCCCTCCGACTCCTGCTCCGATTGCTATAAGACCCTGCTCTCGACAGCTCTTGCGCTCTACCTGGTCGGCTCGTCGCCTGTGCTGATGACGACCTTCTGCCCAAGCCTTGTGTTACGCCCCGAGCAACTCCTTGCCATTGCTGAGGCTCTCGATGCGCGAGTTCCCGTACAACGGCGCTTGGAGGAGGTGATAAATAGTCTGCTTGGTGGTGAGTTGGATAGTTACGCGCTCTTCTCGCATCTCCATATACTCTCTATTCTCCCTTTTGAGGCGCAAATTAGCCCGATTTTGGAGAGAGTGATGGGTGAGTCGGCTCAGACGATTGTAGGACAAATTTTGGTCGGCAGATAGAGAAATAGGCCTGCCTTTGTTCTGTATATAGTCAGTGCTTGGCAATGACTCTCTTACTCTTTGTCTGTGCTGGTGTAGTTTATTATTCTCTCGGC